>JBFEVY010000199.1:0-6789 GCA_041546665.1 Spongiibacteraceae bacterium
CCCCGCAAAAGGTGCGGGGCCTAGGCCCTCAAGTTCCAGTATTCGTAGTCCAGATAACGGTCCCATTGTCCTTTCCTTATCCATGTCGTGCTGTCAATGATGCGCAAACGAAAACACATCGCTCGCAACCGCCTACTCAAGGAGCGCCGATACCTGCTGACGATCCAGAAGCCGCGGTGAGATATTTATGTCTTTTAAAAAAAGAAAAGCCCCCAAACCGGGGGCAAGGTTGCCGCAATCTCGAATTAACGAGGCGCCATGCGAATAGCACCGTCAAGGCGCACGCACTCACCGTTCATGTATTCGTTCTCAACCATCATCACTGACAGGTGAGCGATTTCATCAGGACGGCCCAGACGTTTCGGGTTAACCACGCTGGCTTCCAGAGATTTGTATGCTGCTTCAGGCAGAGTTTCAAACAACGGAGTGTGGATCAGACCGGGAACAATGGTACAAACACGGATGCCGTAGGGAGCCAGGTCACGCGCCATTGGCAAAGTCATACCGACAACGCCGCCTTTAGAAGCGCTGTATGCGACCTGACCAATTTGACCTTCGTAAGCAGCAACAGATGCAGTGTTGATGATAACGCCGCGGGCATTCACACCATCGTAGGGCTCGTTTTTAGCCATTTGCTCTGCAACGAGGCGCGCCACGTTGAAGGTACCAATCAGGTTTACATTGATAACAGTTTTGTAAGCGTCCAGAGGGAAGGCGCCGTCTTTACCCAGGGTTTTGATCGCATTACCGATACCGGCGTAGTTGTTACAGATATGGATCGCACCGTAGCGGCTCATCACGTCAGCGATTGCAGTTTTCACTGATTCTTCGTCAGCAACGTTAACGTTGTTGAAGCTAACATTGTCAGCGCCCAGCTCAGCGATGATTGCGTTAGCACGCTCTTCGTTCATATCGAAGATGGCAACCTTTGCGCCCATAGCAACATAGGAGCGGACGGTTCCCTCACCCAAACCTGAAGCACCACCGGTGACTACCGCAACTTTACCTTGGATATCCATTTTATCTCCTCGCTCTTAATCCGGGCCGAAACCCATTCTATTTTTAGTCAAAATGACCATCACAAATAATCAGTAGCGTAGCCACTGACAATGACAAGCCAATACCCGTAATTCCAAAGCGGTACTGTACCTGCCAAAAGCTTGGCAGCTATTTTCACGGAGCGGCCAGGTAGCAACAATGATTAGAAGTCACATTTTATTTGACATATCCTGACAATTTCGGACACCCGGCAATGTTATTTTTAGACCAGAGGCCGCATTCCGACAAAATACCTGACACATTCCGCAGCCACTGTCGCAGCGATACTGCAAAAAGTCTCTCGGGACATTGATTGCCCAACAAATCCATTGTGGATTTCAGTATTGGTGCGCGGCGAAGCGTCGCTTCACCGCCGTTATAAAGCGCTACCGTATTTAATTATTGTGAACGGGCAAGTGACCGCTAGCTCTCACCCAGGGTCTTACGAAAATGTTCAAGCACGATCGAGGTTGTCGACAGGGCCTTCACTTCAGGCGTCAACAGCTCTGCAACTTTCCTCATATCCTCACCCAGAATGGCGGAACAAAGAAACGAATAAATATGGTAGGAGGCGTTTAACTTGGGGCGACATTCCATCAGCAAGCCAGTGGAATATTTAAAGGGCGTGACCAGGGCAATGTGGGTTACCGCATCAATATTGATGTCCCCAGAATCGGTCAGCACCCGCAGGAAGAGCCGGCGAAACACCGGATCCTCTTGAAGACTGTCGAGGTAGCACTCTAAAAAACTAAACAGACATTCCTCGGCACTGCCTTGCTCTCTGGGGAGACTCCGCTTAAGTACAGCCTCGATACCCTCGTTTAGATAAGCGGCCACGCTTTGCGTGTAAACGTCTTCCTTACCGTCAAAATGGTCATACAAGGCACCCTTGGTCAAACCGCAGGCCTTCGCCAGACCATCCATACTGGTTCCGCTGAAACCTGACTGCGAAAACTGTCGCGCCGCCGTATCAAGGATCAGCGCGCGTGTTCGAGCCCGCTTACCGGTACCCACTTGTTTGATCATACTGTTCCCCAGGACGTAGGGCAGCCGGATTCAAAACCGCCCCTTTTATTGACTTGCCAGCATGGACTCTGTGTATACGGACCGGGAGTCGCCGGCGTCCAGCGTCATTCCCACATCACGTTTCATCAGGATTATTCCTGAGAATAATCCACGCACGCGTTACGCCGCTTTCAGCTCAAACAATTCGTAAAATTCACCGCCACGGTATTCTTATCTTTATCACCCGGCCCGACTAACAAACAAATTATGACAGACTCTGATACTCAGCCTTCTTGGCCTCATAAGCTGCCACCACTTGATCCATCGCCTGTTGATCAAAGGGCAGCAGGCCACCCAATGCGAGCTGTTTGGCACCGCGCCCTACTCTTCGCTCACCGGACATCAGATCAAACCCCAGCTGTGCCTGTCCGCGCTTGCCGTTGACCTCCAGTGAACTTTCAGACAACGCCAAAGTGACACCGTCAACATCGAGATCATCAAATTGAATCGACATGCTTTCATACATTACCAAGGGTCTGGCAGGGTTAATCATCACCCCTTTTTCCGCCATGAGTGGCACCAGAATATGCGGGAAATTCTGCCCTGAAAACGCCACGTATTCACGCACCAGCGCTTCGCCAAACTCTGGGGCATCATTATTCGGCCCGCTTACCTGCACGCCCACTACGGGCTTGCCTTTCTCGTTAGTGATTTCAAACGCCGGTTCAATTTGTGCGGGAAACTGCAGACCGACGTCCGCGCCTACCAGCCCCAGAAATTGGAAATTCATATTCTGAAAAACACCAAAACGACCGACCAGCAAAGCGAATAACAAATCACCGGGCACGCAGAATTTTCTGGCGCCTTCATCGTGAATGGGGTTGAAGTCCCCGGCGAGGGTTTTAGCGAAGTGACTGGCCTGACTTTCGGAAACAGCAATTCCGGTGCTTTTTTCGGAATAATACGGAGAGAGAAACATAGTTACACACTTGATTATTTGTCAGCGCAAAAGTGTACCCGATAGCCACTGCTTTCGCACCGAAACCTTTTAAAACCCGCGCCTTAAACCCTGGCTTGAATACTGTACATAAAAACAGTAGCATTCAAATCATTCTACTCAACCTCCAGGGCCCGGTGACTGTGTCGACACCCCCTCGCGCAAATCTTCCCGACAGTAGGGCCCCCTCCTCCAGCGCAATACCTCGCCCGTCGCCGCTGACCGAGCTCCTGTACTACCTTCACAACTTACGCAGCGTGATCAACTGGGTACTCAAATACCACAGCGATTTGCTCAGCGATGAAGAAGACCAGCAATTAACCTCCTTTCTCAACCTGCCTGAGTCCCCACAGGCGCTGCTGGCCAGGATGATTTTACGCAAAGGCGAGTACTTCCGGGACAACGCATTGACTTACCAGGAAGTGCCGGAGTTGCAGTCTGCCCTGAAATGTTTATCGGAAAACGGCTTTATTACACAAGATCCCGTATTGCCCGCCGGGGAGTTGTTTCGGCTCTGCCGGCGCGATGAGCTTCAGCAGCTGCTCGCCGCCACCGGCCAGCCGGATACGAGAAAGCTAAAGAAGTCGAACTTCCTGCCGCTGCTGGAAGAGGCAGAACAACAGCGAGGGGAACAGTCGTTAACCCAGTGGTGGCCTAAGGCCAACTTCAAGGTTATCAGCCTGTGTTGCCAAGGGCTCTTTGACCGAATCCGTGTGATGTTTTTTGGGAACGCGCACCAGGACTGGTCTGAGTTTGTTCTCACCGAACTGGGGCATCAGCGCTACGAGACAGTGGCATTTTCATCCGCCTCCAGGGCGTTTCAAAGTCGCGCCGAGGTCGATACCTTCCTGGCGCTTGCGCTCTGCCAGCGCGAGCTGGAAGAAACTGGCGATTGCCAGGCCGCGCTGACGCAGCTCCCAGAGTCCTCGGCAAACAGCTGGCTCAGCCACCGGCGGGATAAACTGCTGTTTCACATTGCCCGCCAGGCAGAGCGCCAGGGGGAGTTGGATCTGGCGATTGCCCTTTACCAAGCCTCACAGCTTGAAGAGGCAACCGTGCGCGGATTTCGCCTTCGGGAAAAATGCTGCCCGCCGGACGCCCTGCTAAAGGATCTCAATACAGCGCTGCAACAGGACTCACGACCGCTGACGCAGATGCACCTTGAGCGCATCCAGCATCGCGTCGGCCGCAAGGCTGGCCAGACCGCGAGAGCACGGCGGCCGTCAATCATAGCGGAGGAAAACCTCAACCTGCCCTCATCACCAACTGGAAGTATCGAAGCAGCGGTTGCCGAGTTATTGGGCAAAGAAGATGGCATTGAGGTGTTCTATACCGAGAATGCCCTGCTGCCCGGCCTGCTGGGCCTGCTGCTTTGGCCGGCACTATTTGCACCGCTGCCCGGTGCATTTTTCCACCCCTTTCAAGCCGGCCCCGCTGATTTATTCAGACCCGACTTTATCACCCGCAGGGCAAACGAGATAAACCAGGGGCTGAACGCAATGGAAAGTGGCGGCTACCGCCAGCACATTGGCGACCGCTGGCAGGAAAAATTCGGCACGAGTTGCTCGCTGGTGAACTGGGTGGTCTTAGAACGCCACCTGGTCGACCTGGCCTTGGAGATTATCCCCGCAGAACAGCTGCAATCACTTTTCAAACACCTTTTGACCGACCTTCGGCACCACCGCAGCGGCATGCCGGATCTGATCCTGTTCGACACTCAACAACACCGCTACCGCTTTATTGAAGTGAAGGGCCCCGGTGACCGACTACAGGATCACCAGCGGCTGTGGTTAGAGGCAATGACGCGATTTCACGTGCCGGTGTCGGTGATGTCCGTGACCTATGGAAACCCCGCGTGAATACCGTTTCCGTTAGCGCCCTCTGTGAATTCGCCGCACGAACAGGAAGCCTGGAATTTCGCTACACCCCGGCCCCCTCCTCGGTTGAAGGCATAATAGGACACCGAACGGTACAGGAACGCCGCCCCGAGCCCTATATTGCAGAGTATGCGCTAAAGGCCGAGTGTAAAGACCTTATCGTCAGCGGCGCCGTCGACGGTTATTTTGCCGATAAAACGTCGCCTTTTCTTGAGGAAATCAAGACCTATCGGGGACATCTCAACCGTGTAGGCCCCAGCAAGCGCGCCCTGCACTGGGCGCAACTCAAAATCTACGGCGCGCTGTTCTGCCAGTTATCCGGCCGCACTGACATAAACCTCCGCCTGACCTATTTTGAAGTCCGCCACGAGGAAGAAACCCACGACGAGCAGATTCACGACGCGGAAGAACTGTGGGCCTATCTTGAAACTCTCTGTCAACGTTACAGCCTCTGGCTTAAACAGGAGCAGGCTCACCGCATCCAACGAGACCAGGCACTGCGCTCCTTAGGGTTCCCCTTTGGCGGGTTTCGCGAAGGCCAGCGGGAGCTGTCGGAATCTGTGTATAAAGCCATCCACACTGCCCGGCCCCTGCTCTTACAAGCGCCGACCGGTATTGGCAAAACCGTCGGGGTGTTATTCCCGGCACTGCATGCCATGCCTGTTCAGAAACTCGACCGCTTGTTTTATCTCACCTGCCGCAACACGGCTAAGCAGGTCGCCCTGGAAGGCTTGCGCATGATTATCGATCATCAACAGGCCCCCACACCGATTCGGGTACTGGAACTCAGTTCGCTGGAGCAGGCCTGTGACCAACCGGACGCCGCCTGTCATGGTGATTCCTGTCCGTTGGCAAAGGACTTTTTTGACAAGCTCGACGCCGCGCGCAGCGACGCGGTTGCACAGCCCTTTCTGGACGCTGAAGCGATCCGGGCGATTGCCAAGCAGCACGGTATATGCCGTTATTTTCTCGGCCAGGAAATGGCCCGCTGGGCTGATATTGTGGTGGCGGATGTTAACCATTACTTCGACCAACACGCACTGCTCTTTGCTCTAACCGAAGCCAATGACTGGCGAGTAGTGCCGCTGATTGACGAAGCACACAATCTGATTGATCGCGCACGGAGCATGTACAGCCTTGAGCTCGCCGAATCGGAAATGCTCTACACCATTCGCAAGCCGCCCAAGGCCCTGCAAAAATCCCTGGCCCGCCTGGAAGGCGCCTGGAATGAAATGGTAAAGCCCTATCTGGAGACGGCGAGCGAAGACCAACATCATCGGCACATCGAAAAGGAAGTTCCCGACGCCCTCAACGACGCCCTGTACAACCTGATCGCCTCGATCACCGACTATCTGACCGACCACCACCGCGCCAAAGACATACAACATGTGCTGTTTACCGCAAGCGGCTTTCTGCGTCTGGCGGAGAGTTTTGGCGATCACTCACTTTGCACGCTACGCTTCGATGCCTCACCGGGGTGGAATACCAAAATCACCGGCAGCGGTTCCCTGGCAATCGATAACCTGATACCCGCTGACCATCTGGCAGAGCGTTTCAAACGCGCCCATGCCGTCATTCTCTTCTCCGCGACACTGTCGCCGCCGGAGTACAACAGAGACCTTCTCGGCTTACCCGAGGATACGGTTTTTGAGGACATACCCAGCCCATTCCGACGTGAACAGCTTGATCTGCGGCTGGTCACAACAATCAATACCCGCTTTGATTACCGCAGTGATACTTTGCCGCTATTGGCAGAACGGATTCATCAACAGACCGAACGCAAACCCGGAAACTATCTGGTGTTTCTCAGCAGCCTGGCCTATGTCGACGAGCTTGCCGGCTTTCTGCAAAGCCACTACCCGTCACTGCGAC
>JBFEVY010000280.1:0-4819 GCA_041546665.1 Spongiibacteraceae bacterium
CGATGCTGGCCTTTATCTTTAAAGCCCATCCTGAGCGCATTGCGAAAATGCAGCTTCAGGTATCGTCAATGCGCTGCTCGAATACTGAAGGCCTGCCGCTGACTTACGATATCGTCGACCGCGTACCCGGACATATTTTCGGGAAACTGGGGGATACCAGCCGCCCGGTCGTGCTGTGGTTGCACGGCGGCGCCTTCATCCTTCCCGCCGCGCCCAATGCCCACCTGTTTATGGTCGCCAAGCTGTGCAAAGGCCTAGACGCGGATGGTTTCCTGCCGGATTATCGGCTCGCCCCGTTCAACCCGTTTCCTGCGGGACTGAATGACTGCGAGCTGGCTTATCGCAGCCTACTGGATATGGGGTACCCGCCTTCGAAGATTGTTCTCGGTGGCGATTCAGCGGGGGGGAATTTCACCCTCGCTCTGCTGCACCGCATCAAGAAAGCGGGGCTGCCTATGCCAGCCTGCGCCATTCCCGTGTCTCCGGTAACCGAACTCGGCAGATTACACAACCCGCCGTCGCGGCCACGCGTACGGAAAAAAGACCCCCTGCTGCCGGTCTCAGGCATGCAAAGTATTGGCAATTTTTACGCCGAGGGTCAGGACACCGCCAATCCGGAGATATCCCCCCTGTATATGGATTGCAACGGGCTGCCACCGCTGCTTTTTGTTGCCAGCAGCAATGAAATCTTGATGGACGATGCGGTGATGATGGCGCGCCGCACCCATGCTGCCGGTGTGCCGACAAGCTGCCATA
Organism: Spongiibacteraceae bacterium; assembly: GCA_041546665.1. Taxonomy (GTDB): domain Bacteria; phylum Pseudomonadota; class Gammaproteobacteria; order Pseudomonadales; family Spongiibacteraceae; genus Spongiibacter. The sequence goes on from JBFEVY010000280.1 coordinate 757, forward strand.
TCTGGCCCCACCTGCCCCACGCCTTTCCCTTGTTTGAGTCCTACTTTCCCGAGGCAACCCAGGCACGCCTTGATATCACCGAATTTGCCAAACAACACCTCGGCACCGCTGGACAGTAAGCGGCGCAAGCCAACGCGGCCCTGCATTCGCAAGGCCGCGCTGCCGCCCAATATCTTCAACTGGTTTAGAGCGTTGCCGCGACACGCGACAACACCGCTGCCGTTTCCTCCGGCTCAGAGATCATCAAGTCATGGCCGGTTGCAACTTCATAGAAGCGACCCTCGGTGACCTGTTTCGCCATCTCCCTCATCTCGTCGTCCAGGGTTTCAATCTGCACATTCGTCAGCACAAACGAGATGGGAATCTTGCGCATACGCTCTTCGTTGTGAAGAACCAGCTTTTGTTCAAAGCACTTCCAGGGATGCGGCGTGAGCTTCGGCTTCATCCACGCTAACTGGGCGGAATCCGTTACCCCGAAGTAATTCATGGGGTCGGTTCCCGGAAACAGCACCAGCTCTATACCATCCACGACCTGCGCAGACTCCCTGGCAGCCAGAATAAAGTCACCGGCAACGTCCACCAGGGACTGGCCATTCTGCGGAAAGGCCGCATCCAGATAAACTAGGTTGGCAATGCGCCCGGGAGCGCGATCCGCAATCCCGGTAATCACCATGCCGCCGTAACTGTGCCCCACCAGAATAACGTCCTGCAGATCTTCAAACTCGAGCAATTTAACAACGTCAGCAATGTGCATTTCCAGATCGACATCCGCACTCAACAAATGTGACCGCTCCCCCAGGCCGGTCAAGGTCGGGGTATAAACCTCATGACCTTCTGCGCGCAGCAAGCGCGCAACAGCTTGGTAACACCAACCGCCGTGCCCGCCCCCGTGTACCAATACAAACGTCGCCATGTACCTCTCCTCCATTATTATTTTCAGGACGCGTTATACAACACAATAAGTTATCGAGTGATAACTTATTCCGGTTCCCCAGCGCTGTCAACGTAGTTATCATTTGGTAACTTAAAAAGTGTCGACAATCTGCAGTGGTAACAATATGGAAAGCGAGAGGCCCGTAAAGCGGCGCAATGCGGAAAAAACCAAAGCGAGAATACTGACAGTCGCTCAGGAAACATTCGCTACGCTTGGCTATTCCCACGCAGGAATTCGCGACATCGCCGCGCGAGCCGATGTCAGTTCCCCCATGGTGCTACGTTATTTCGGTACCAAGGCGGGCCTGTTCGAAGCCGCTCTTACCGACGCCATGAAATTGGAGGAATTATTAGCCGTCGACAGGGAAAAATTTGGGCGGTTTTTAATCACGGTGTTCAGTGATGATTCCCGGGAGGTGAAGCCACCTTCCATCGTCGCCCTTGCCGCTGGTGACCCGGAAGCCCGGGACATTGCCGGCCGAGTTGCCGACCAGTATGTGGTTAAACCCCTGGCAAATTGGCTGGGCGGCAAGGATGCAGAGGCCAGAGCGCTGGAGATTATTTCGCTGGCCATGGGCTTCGTGCTGTGTACCCGGCACTTGCCGCTGATTCCCATCGGCAAACGCACCGATGAAAAACTCGCTGCTCGCTTCGCACAGCGTATTCAGGCCCTTGTCGATCCTGCCTGACACCGACTGCCAGCAAACGCCTCACTGAGCGGATTTGTCTCCATTTGCGTACTGCGCCCGCAGTGCTTTCTTATCCGGCTTGCCCACTGCGGTTTGGGGAATCGCGTCAATAAATTCGATGGTCTTTGGCGCCTGAAACGCCCCTTTGCGCGCGGTCACCATATCGACCAGGGCCTCAGCGGCCACGGTTTTACCCGGGCGCAACACCACCAAGCCGGTAACAGCCTCCCCCCATTTGGGGTGCGGCACGCCAATCACCGCCACCTGAGCTACCGCAGGGTGCTCAGCGATAATATCTTCCACCTCCCGGGGGTAAACATTAAAACCGCCGGTCACAATCATATCTTTGGTGCGATCGATGATTCGCAAAAAGCCGCCGGGGTCTCTCACCGCCACATCACCACTGTGCAGCCAACCTCCGCTGAAAGCCTCTTCTGTAAGCTCCGGATTATTTCTATAACCATCCATAACCAGTGGCCCACGCACACAAATTTCACCAGGCTCACCATCCGCGACTGGCTGGTTATTCGCATCGAGCAATTCAACATTGACCCAGGGCGACGGCCGCCCACAGCTGGCCAGACGCTGCATATCGTTGATATCGTGTTCGGATTTACGCAGCATCGTTACCGCCATCGGCGCTTCGGCCTGGCCGTAAAATTGGGAAAACACCGGGCCGATGCGTTCAATCGCCTCCTTCAAGCGCGCGGGTGAAATTGCCGACGCGCCATAAAACACGGTTTCCAGACTCGATAAATCAAACTGATCGAAGCGCGGGTGATCCAGCAATGCGTAAATCATTGTTGGCACCAACATCACGCAGTTAATTTGGTAATCCTGAATGGCCTGCAACACCACTTCCGGATTAAAGCCCTGCAACACCATCATAGTGCCGTTTTTTAACAGCGTGGGCAGAAACATCGCAGCACCGGCGTGACTCAAGGGCGTACAGCACAGAAACCGCGGCGGACTGGGCCACTCCCACTCCGCCATCATAATGGACACCGTCGTCAGGCCAGTGCGCTGCACACTGGCCAGCGCCTTGGGCTTACCCGTCGTGCCTCCAGAATAGCCCAGGCGCATCACATCGTGAGGGCCGACCTGCGGCGCCACCAGTTTCTGCGGCGAGAATCCCGCAGCTAGGTCACACAAATTTTTGGCCAGAGACGTTTCACCGAAGGCCAACAGTTTTACGCCGGGCGCGTGTTTAGCCAGCTCCGCCGCCCGCTCCGCGTAGTTGTCAGCATCAAAGATCAGCACGTCAATCTCAGCATCCTGCACCACGTGCAGATGATCTGCCAATCCCCCCAGGGGATGCATAGGCACGGAGATCGCCGCCAGTAGCTGCACCGCATTAGACACATGCAGGACCTCCGGACGGTTTGCCGACAACAACCCCACCCGTGACCCCGAGCCAAGGCCTTGACCGGCCATGGCTTGCATAAAACAACTGGTGGCATTGCGAACATCCCCTACTGTGAGCGTCGCTCCCTCATGCAGGTGCAAAAGTGGCCGCTCCGGATCTTGATTCAGGGCGTTGACGAGGAGGTCGGGCACGTAAAGCGGGCGATGCAGTATATCCATAGCAGGTCGACTCAAAATATTTTAATTAAAAGTAATGACGATTTTGCCAAACTGCTTTCCAGTTTCAAGATAGCGCATCGCCTCCGGCAAGCTGTCAAAGCTGAAACTGCAGTCGATAACCGGATGCAATTGATGAAAATCAATGGCTTTAGTCATCCGCTCAAAATCCTCGCGGCTACCGACCTTGATCGGAGTAATATCCACCGCCGACGAAAACATAGAACTCACAGACTCGGGCCACCCCGTCAACAGGCCGACCAGTGCTACACGTCCGCCCCGCCGGGTTGCGGCGATGCAGCGATCTACGGTAGCGGCGCCGCCGATATCAACGGACAGGTCTACCCCTGCTCCGCCGGTGAGCTCGCGAACGCGCTGGTCCCAATCGGCATTCTCGGAATAATTAATCACTTCATCGGCACCCAATGCCTTCAGGCGATCACAACGCTCAGCACTGGAAGAGGTCATAATGACGCGTGCGCCGAATAACTTGGCAAACTGCAAACCCAGCACCGACACCCCGCCTGCACCCTGCAACAACACCGTTGAGCCCGGATAAAGCGGCGCAGGACCGCACAGGGCGTGCCACGCCGTCACCCCGGCGCAAGGCAGTGCAGCACTCTCCTCAAAACTCAAGTGCGCAGGCATAAGCACCGCCTCACTCTCGTGTACCACCAGTTCTTCAGCCATCACACCGGGCATATTGTGACCTCGGCTCTTTGCAGACACGTAGGACTGCCACCCGCCACCGATCCAGAGGGGGTAAACGGTCAAGGCCACGTGGTCCCCCACCTTAATACGGGTAACATCCGGCGCAACTTCTATCACCTCACCGGAACCGTCAGAAAGTACAATCTGCC
>JBFEVY010000181.1:0-7381 GCA_041546665.1 Spongiibacteraceae bacterium
GGCGCGCTGGCGGCCTTTGCCGCTGGAGCTTGAGCGAGGCGGCGATGACGTGGCGGCGGCTTATCCGGTGCTGACGGGCATGGTGGAGTCGCCCCGGTTGTAACATTTTGAGCCTGAGCGCATCTAGTTCCAAAACAGGAGCGAGGTGGTGATGTTCAGGTACCTAATGCTGAGTGTGGTGTTAATACTGTCGCGGGAGGCGGCTGCCCTGAGTCTGCACAGTGCCGAATTTCCGCCCACAGTCATCGAACTGTACACGTCGGAGGGATGCAGCAGTTGTCCACCGGCGGATGCCTGGCTCTCCTCGCTTAAGGGGCAAGATGGCCTGTTCTCGGATTTTGTGCCTCTGGCATTCCATGTGGATTATTGGGATCGGCTTGGCTGGAAGGATCGCTTTGCCCATCGGGATTTCAGTGAACGCCAGCGGAACTACCGCCGCCGGGGTTTGATATCCCAGGTCTATACCCCCGGCTTTGTAGTGGATTCTCGCGAGTGGCGCGGCTGGTTTTCCGGCAAACGGCAAGTGCTATCTGCATCGACAAAAAGTGATGGCTCACTGCAGATAGACTGGCCTGGGCGTGGTAGTGGCTTGGATTTTCGCTTTCACTCGCCGGCGGCGAAGGGGGCTCTTGAGTTGCACTTGGCCTACCTTGGAATGGATGTCTGCAATTCCGTGAATGCAGGGGAAAACCGGGGGCGGCGTCTATGCCACGACTTTTTGGTTCTCAAGCATCATGTGGTGACAATGGAGGCGGCCGCGGTGGGAGAGTATGCAGGTGCAGTCGCCATGCCGCCGCTCCCGGAGATGGGGCAGGCCAGGACGGCATTGGCGGTGTGGGTGAGTCGGCCGGACTCGCCCGCAATCATACAGGCGGTAGCGGGCTATCTGCCCGGTGGCGGTGAGGATTAATCCAGCCGCTGCTCCAGCCAGTCGCGCAACGCCAGGCCGGTACCGAATTCCCAGGGGCGAATTTCCTGTGGAGGAACAATTTTGAAGTCATCCAATTCATGGTTTAGCTTGATCTCGCCCGCGGCGCGCACGTGGTAGGCAATAATCACCTGGTTTTGCTGGGCAAAGGGGTAGACCCCGATCAGTTTGGTTTCCAGGGCGTGAAGATTGAGTTCTTCCCGGGTTTCACGCTGTGCGCATTCCAGTGGATCTTCACCGGCCTCCAGAAAGCCGGTGATAATGGAATAAAACTGCTTTGGCCACTGCACGTTGTGCGCCATTACCACACCCCCTTCGACCTCGACGATCATCGCCACCACGGGAGTCGGATTATTAAAATGGATAAAACCGCAACTGGCATCGGAGCAAGCTTTGCGGATCTCAGCGTCGACGAGCACTTCAGTGATCGGGCTCGCACATTGGGGGCAGAATTTCATATCTAGCGGTCTCACTATTTGCAAACCGGGCTATATTGCCACAATGGTAAGGAAATAATGAATTTGTCGATGTCTGGTCGCTGCCGGCAAAGCGTTTTACCGGTCTGAGAGAAGCGTTGTTACCACGACCATGATGTGTAGCGTTCATGGAGTCACAGGAGGTGTAGCATGCAGGGGAAGATTTTTGCGATAGGCTTAACTGTCATCATTGGGTGCCTGGGGGTGGCAGACGCTCAAGCATTGACCGTAGCCGAGAGAGCCAGTGCTGCCAGGAAAACAGCGGCGGAAAACCCATTTTGCACCGCGTTGCCGCGTTTTTACTGGGAAATTGGTGATCGCAACGGAGCATTGGTCAGTGGCAGCAAGGGAACATCAGCGCCACTGGCTACCACTGAGCTTGCTATCGCCTCTGCCAGCAAGTGGTTGTGGGGAGCGTATATCGCCCAATACCGTCAAGGCGCTGTCACAGCAGATGATATCCAGGCGCTAACAATGAAAACCGGATATGTGAATTGGATAGGCTGTCGCCCGGGGCAGACTGTCGGTGAGTGCTTTCAGCGCTTTCGCAATGATAAATATACGCCGGCTGAAGATGGTCGTTTCACTTATAAAGGCTCACATTTTCAGAAGCAGGCAGTTGATCTCGGACTGTCTGGTTTAGGAAATGAGCAGCTTGCCAACGAGATGCGTAAATATCTGGGCGCGGAGATTCAGTTTAGCTTTGAGGTGCCATCGCCGGCTGGTGGGGCGAAAACCAGTGCTGCGGAATACGCTAAGTTTTTACGGAAAATTCTTAGCGGAAAATTGGCCATAGCTGAGTTGCTGGGGGCGAATGCGACTTGTACTTACACCGGCGCCACCGACTCTGGCTCAGGGCGCCAGCATTGTTCGACGTCGGCGTCATCGCCAGTTGAAAATGAGGCCTGGGCTTATTCGCTGGGGCATTGGCTGGAAGTCGATCCGCAAGCGGGAGACGGTGCGTTTAGTAGTCCGGGCGCCTTCGGCTTTTATCCCTGGATTGACCGCAGTAAAACCTGGTATGGGGTGCTGTCGCGTCATCAGTTCAGCGCCGGTGCGTATTGGGACTCCGTGCGCTGCGGGCGCGAAATACGCAAATCCTGGCTGCGTGGCGCCGCGCAGTAGTCGACTATTGACGTAGTAATTATGATTGCGGGCGCGCTTCGATGCGCGCCTTTTTGATAGGTCTTTTTAAATAACTTCTCGTGCCATTCTGCGGTGTTCAACTAGCTGCTTTCGTTGTTTACGTATTGTTTTAAAGTGTGCAGTTAGCTCTACTAACATGACCATTTAGCCATAAGAGTTTGCTCCTTATTTCAAGGAATAGGGGTGTCGTATTATGTCCCGGTCGAAACCAATACCGCAGTCACACAGTGATACGCTTTGCTTGGGGCAGTTGCTGCTCTATGGCGGTTTTATTGATGCAGAAGTGCTTCAGCAAGCACTGATTGCCCAACGCCGGAGTCGAAAAGGGCTTGGTGACTTGCTTGAAAGACGTCGCGCATTAACCTCGGTTGAGAAGAAAGCGGTGCTGGCCTTGCAGAAAAAGCTGCGCAGTCAGCCTTTGCAGTTTAAGGCCGATGGCAGCTTGCCGGACACGCTGCAACTCTGCCTGGGGCAGTTATTGCTGGAGCATGGTGCGGTCAGCCGGGAGCAACTGAATCAAGCGCTGGCTGAACACCGGCGACAGCACCGGAAGCTCGGTGAGGTTTTGGTTGAGCAGCAGGCACTGACTCCCGGTAAGCTGAGCTACTGGCTGCATTTACAAAAAAAATTGGTTGCGGCAGCATCGGTGGCGATCATCCTGGGCTCCGGGTGCGGTTCGGCAGCGGCGGATGAAGACGAAGTCAGCGTCTGGGACAAGTTCAAGCAAATTAAGGTTTTCAGATTTGGCGGCCAGCAACGGGACAATGCGTCTTGGGGGCAGTCTGAAGTTGGCGATCTGCCGCCTATTGATATAGGTCCGCGCAGCTATGGCGAGTTGGGGCGTAGCCGTGACGGCAAAGTCGTTGTCAGTGTTGGGCAGAAAGGTCTGGAAGTGACCAAGCGTTTCTAAAAATATTCTGCAGGAATTCTAATCTAGGCGGGTAGAAATTCTGCCAGCACGCTGTCGAGTAACTCCATCCCCCGGGGGCTGGTTTTGTAGTGGCCGCTGGACTCCAGTAACAAACCTTTTTTAATCAGCGCATTGATCGTCGGGTAGATGGTGTCCCAGTGGCGATCTGTGCGCTGCTCGAAGAGACTCCGGGTAAAGCCGCTGTACAGACGCAGCGCGTTCATCATAAATTCCAGTGCGAGATCCTCGCCGGCAATTTGCTGTGTTTTGCTGGTGCGCGACGGAGAGCGCTGCAGGTAGTCTTCGGGTTTGCGGGTTTTCTGGTAGCGGAGAATGAGAAGTCCCTCGTCGCTCCACTGGGAGATCTTGCCGTGGGCGCCCGCTCCCAGGGCGAGGTAGTCGCCGAATTGCCAATAGTTGAGATTGTGTCGCGCCTGCCTGCCGGGCCTGGCGAAGGCAGAGACCTCGTAGTGTTCAAAACCCGCACTCTCCAGCAGTGCAAAGCCTGCACTTTGTATGGCATTCATTTCCCGCTCAACCGGCAGTGTCGGTGGGCGTTTGTAAAATTCGGTATTGGGCTCAATGGTCAGTTGATACCAGCTGATATGTGGCGCGCCGGCATCGATGGCGGTGTTCAGGTCTGCGAGTGCCGCCTCGGTGGTTTGGCCGCTGAGACCGTGCATCAGGTCGATATTGAAGTTTTCAAACCCGGCCTGCCGGGCGTTGTGAATCGCCTTCAAAGCGTCCTGCTCATTGTGGATGCGGCCGAGCTTTTCGAGCTGCTGGGCGTGAAAACTTTGTACACCGATGGACAAACGGTTAATGCCGAGCTGGCGATACGCGGCGAAGCGGCCCTGCTCCAGCGTGCCGGGATTGGCCTCCAGGGTGATTTCAATATCCCTTGAAAATGTCAGGCGCTGCTGAATCCCGCTAAGCAGCTGAGCATAGGCCTCTGCGCTGAATAAGCTGGGTGTGCCGCCGCCGATAAAAATACTGTGAACAGGCCGATTGTCGACATAGCCGAGGTCTTGGTTGAGGTCTTCCAGCAGTGCATCGATATACTGTTGCTCGGGAAGCGCGTCCTGTTTGGCGTGGGAGTTAAAGTCGCAATATGGACATTTGCGAACGCACCAGGGAATGTGGATGTAGAGCGACAGTGGCGGCAGCTCGGGTCGCGGGCTGGTAATGAGGGTGCCCTCGATTGGGCGACTCGGCACCACTACAGCCCCAGCTCGTCCCAGATATCGTCAATCCGTTTTACTACTTCGGGGTCTTTCGCTATGGGGCGGCCCCATTCGCGGTCGGTTTCACCTGGCCATTTATTGGTTGCATCCATGCCCATTTTGGAGCCGAGGCCGGACACCGGCGAGGCAAAATCCAGGTAATCGATGGGGGTGTTTTCCACCAGCACGGTATCGCGTTGCGGGTCCATTCGGGTGGTGATGGCCCAGATCACATCGTTCCAGTCCCGGGCGTTCACGTCGTTGTCGCAGACAATGACAAACTTGGTGTACATGAATTGGCGAAGAAAGGACCATACGCCAAACATCACGCGTTTGGCGTGGCCGGGATACTGCTTGTTTATCGTGACCACTGCAAGCCGATAGGAGCAGCCTTCGGGGGGCAGGTAAAAGTCGACGATTTCCGGAAACTGGCGCTGTAGCAGCGGCACTAACACTTCGTTTAATGCGACACCGAGCACCGCGGGCTCGTCGGGTGGGCGGCCAGTGTAGGTGCTGTGGTAAATCGGGTTTTTGCGGTGGCTGATATGGGTCACCGTAAATACCGGGAAGCGATCAACTTCATTGTAATAGCCGGTGTGGTCGCCGTAAGGCCCTTCGTCGGCCATTTCTTCCGGGTCAATATAACCTTCGAGAATAAATTCCGCTGTGGCCGGCACCTGCAGGTCATTGCTCAGGCTTTTGGTTAATTCGGTTTTCTCTCCCCGCAGCAGGCCTGCAAAGGCGTACTCGCTGAGAGTATCCGGAACCGGGGTCACCGCGCCGAGGGTTGTGGCGGGGTCGGCGCCCAGGGCGACCGAGACCGGAAACTTCTCGCCGGGGTGAGCGGCTTTGAATTCGGCAAAGTCCAGGGCACCGCCGCGGTGTGACAGCCAGCGCATAATGACTTTGTTGCGGGCGATCTTCTGCATGCGGTAGATGCCCAGGTTTTGCCGCTCTTTGTGCGGGCCTTTGGTGATAACCAGCGGCCAGGTGATCAGCGGCGCGGCATCGTCTGGCCAGCAGGTTTGAATGGGCAGCAAATGCAGATTGACGGCATCGCCCTCCAACACTACGTCCTGACAGGGTGCTTTGGAGACCAGCTTGGGCCCCATATTCAGCACCTGCTTGAACACAGGCATCTTGCTCCAGGCATCCCGCAGGCCTTTCGGTGGATCGGGCTGGCGCAGGAAGGCGAGCAGTTCGCCGACCTCATGCAGGGCTTCTATGCTGTCTTGCCCCATACCCATGGCGACACGTTTTTCGGTGCCGAACAGATTGGCCAGTACCGGAACGTTGTAGCCCTTTGGGTTGAGAAATAACAGGGCCGGCCCGCCGGCGCGCAATACTCGGTCGCAAATCTCGGTCATTTCGAGATTGGGGTCGACAGGGTGGCTGATGCGTTTCAGCTCGCCCTGTTTTTCGAGGTGGTCAATGAAAGACCTGAGGTCGCGGTGGCTCATGGCTGGCTATCGGGCGACTTATTTCCGCTTCATGGAATCGAAGAATTCGCCGTTGGTTTTGGTGTCTTTCAACTTGTCGATCAGGAATTCAATTGCTGGCGTGTCTTCCATGCCGTGCAGCAGTTTGCGGAGAATCCACATACGCTGCAGTTCTTCCTCGCCGGTAAGCAGTTCTTCGCGGCGGGTGCCTGAGCGGCGGATATTGATGGCCGGGTAAACGCGTTTTTCGGCGATTTTGCGATCCAGGTGCAATTCGTTGTTGCCGGTACCTTTAAATTCTTCGTAGATGACTTCGTCCATTTTCGAACCGGTATCGATCAGCGCGGTTGCGATGATGGAGAGAGAGCCGCCTTCTTCAACGTTACGCGCAGCACCGAAGAAGCGTTTCGGGCGCTCCAGAGCGTGGGCGTCGACACCACCGGTCAGGACTTTGCCCGAGCTCGGTACAATGGTGTTATAGGCGCGCGCCAAGCGGGTGATGGAGTCAAGCAGGATGACAACGTCTTTTTTGTGTTCGACAAGGCGTTTGGCCTTTTCGATAACCATCTCTGCAACCTGTACGTGACGGGCGGGGGGCTCGTCGAAGGTTGAGGCAACCACTTCTGCGCCGCGGGCACCGACTGAACGCTGCATCTCGGTCACTTCCTCCGGGCGCTCGTCGATCAGCAGTACAATGACGTAACACTCGGGGTTGTTGCGAATAATACTCTGGGCAATATTCTGCAACATCAATGTCTTACCGGCTTTTGGTGGCGCTACGATCAGGCCGCGCTGGCCTTTGCCGATTGGAGCGACCAAGTCGATAATCCGGCCCGTCAAATCCTCGGTTGAGCCGTTGCCCAGTTCCAGAGTCAAACGCTCGTTTGGAAACAGCGGTGTGAGGTTTTCAAACAGGACTTTGTTCTTGGACTGCTCGGGGCGGGCGAAATTGACCTGGTCTACCTTCAGCAGTGCAAAATAGCGCTCGCCTTCTTTCGGAGGGCGAATCTTGCCGGAAATGCTGTCCCCGGTGCGGAGGTTAAATCGACGAATCTGGCTGGGAGAGACGTAAATATCGTCGGGGCCAGCCAGGTAGGAACAGTCTGCCGACCGCAAAAAACCAAAACCGTCTTGCAGTATTTCCAGCACGCCGTCGCCGTGGATATCTTCGCCGCTTTTCGCGTGGCGTTTGAGAATGGAGAAAATGATGTCCTGCTTGCGGGAGCGGGCCATGTTGTCCAGCCCGATACCCTGTGCGA
>JBFEVY010000076.1:0-11865 GCA_041546665.1 Spongiibacteraceae bacterium
GAGTAGCGAACTTTCAGACGCTGCTTTGTAAGCAGGGCCTCACAAACTTGAGAGAAAAGTGGGTTGGCGATATAGCGGTTGTTAAGCGGCAGGACTTTAATGTGCTGTTCAAAGGCGTCACGTTCGATCCCTCTGGCAGCAAGCAGCTTTTCTACATTCCGATTGATTACCCCAAGCTCGTCACTCAGCAGGCCATTACCAAAGGTATCCAGCAGCTGCAACAGCAACGCGAGAGACTGTAATTCGCTGCCGGTGAGCCAGAGCCCGGGTAACTGGTAGAGCTGTTGTTCGTTATCAGCGTATTGCCACCCTTTTTGTTCAGGGAAGTAATGAATGGGCGCGCCGAGGTAGTCCTGCATCTGCGCAATGCTGCGTTTTACGGTCTTTTCGCTGCACTCCAGCAGCTCAGCCAAGCGACTCGTGGAAACAGGTTGTCGATGGCTACAAAAGTACCGATGGAGCAGCTGAAAACGGTCGAACTTATCCAACCAGCAACCCTATCCTGCCCCACAAGTGGCAACAATGCTCTGCTGCGGAGAATAATTTTATCATTCCCAAAAACTCCCTTTCTATTAGCACCCAACTGGGCGCGCATCCCTAGCAATGTGTTGGCAGTAAACTCACAAGCTAAAGTGTAGCGCCTTTAATTAAACAGGCAAACAGCTCTATACGTTGCCGTCAATTATTGACCACTTGGCACTGAACTAGGCTATTCACCATAAACGGAGGCCAAGGGGTCAAATTCAAATTTGAGGAAAAATTTTGGGCACCGGTTGGGCACAATTTGGGCACAGCAACTTTTGACAGGCGAAAAAAAACCCAACACACTGGTTGGGTTTTTCGTTGCTGATCAACAGCTTATGTTTGGCGCGCCCGGCACGATTCGAACGTGCGACCGCCTGGTTCGTAGCCAGGTACTCTATCCAGCTGAGCTACGGGCGCTTGAGGCTGCGTACTATAGTGAAGCCCCTTTCCCATGTCAACGCCATTTTCAAAAAAACTGTTACAAAATGGGAACTTGGGTGAATGGCTCAATCTACGGCCCTACCCGGCGTCAACAGGTAGTGGCCTACGAACCACTCACGCCCCTTATTACAGGCAAACAGTTCGGCGCAGGCCATCAAAAACATACGCCAGCGCTGCAGTTGTACTTTGGGATCGGGTGCATCACGCAAAATCTCTAATGCTTGCCGGCGCTGCGCATCCAGTTTATCCAACCAGGCTTCAAGGGTTTTGGCATAATGTTGCCCACTTACCCGCCAGCTGTCGGCGATGCGCATATCGTCGGTGAAATGCATAAGAGTGTCAAAAGCCGGCATTTGCCCACCGCTGAAAAAGTGTTCTGTCATCCAGCCCTCGTCAAAGGGGTAATGAAGCTGCGCATGGCAGAAAATATGCACAAACATCAGCCCGTCAGGCTCCAGCCACCCCGCGACTTTCTTTAATAGGGCCTGATAATTTCGCACATGCTCCATCATCTCCACAGTAACAAGTCGGTCAAAACGACCTGACAGTTCCAGCTCTTCAATATCCCCGGTAATCACTTCGATATTGGTTAAGCCTTTGCTAGCCGCCTGGGCCTCAATAAACTGACGCTGCCCTGTAGAGTTGGATACCGCAGTGATACGGGAATCTGGATATTGCTCTGCAGCCCACAGTGTAAAACTCCCCCAGCCGCAGCCCATGTCTAATATGCGCTGGCCATTTTCCAGCTGGGCACGCTGGGCATAATGTGCCAACATATCGCGTTCGGCCTGGTTCAGTGATGTGCAACCTTCCTGCCATAAGCAGCTGCTGTACTTGAGGCGTTCCCCTAGCATCAACTCAAAAAAGGCTGCCGGCACTTCATAGTGTTGACGATTGGCGTCCACCGTGTTGATGGTCATAGCGCTCTGACGCAATGCCTCACGAAAATAACGGCGACGCTCCTCGCTGCTCCCCAGATCATCGATCCCTTCCTGTTCTAGGCGTTTTTCCAACTGCCAGCGTATTCCCATACGTAGCAGGCGATCAGGTACTAGGCCACTCTCGGCGAGTTTGGTGGGATTTAACATTTTGACCTCCAGCGCGTTAGATTATGTTCTACTACGTCTGCGGCCATTAGGTGGATTTTGTAGGCCAGACTTGCCGCGAAGAAATGTCCGGGCAAACGTCTTGAGGGCGCAATGATGAAGCAGGGAAAACAGCAACGAGCCCGCCGACAAAAACACGCCCCGCGGATTCAGTGTTATAATCTCCCGCCATCAGGAGGAAAATGATGACCACAGAGACCGACTTACGGCGACTGATCCTGGCTGCCGCATTAGTGTGCCTAGCGGCCTGTAGCACACCGGGGCAACCCGGCGGCGGCGCAGATAAAGAGCAGGGGTTTGTCAGCTGTCAGGCGCCGCGCCCGGAAATCTGTACGCGGGAGTACCAGCCAGTTTGTGGCCACGTGGACACCAGCATCCGCTGTATTACAACGCCCTGCGATTCAGCGAAGCATCACACCTACGGTAATGCCTGCAGCGCCTGTGCGGACCCTGCTGTGATTGGCTATGAGTTTGGTAGCTGCGAGAGTTACGGCAAGTAAGCCCTCGCAACAACCATTGCCCCCCTAGCGTTCCAGAATTGCGGTAACGCCCTGGCCACCCGCAGCACAAATTGAGATCAAACCGCGACCGCTGCCTTTTTCTTCCAACATTTTCGCCAATGTTGAAACAATCCGTCCACCTGTTGCCGCGAAGGGATGGCCGGCAGCCAGAGAGCTGCCATTAACATTCAGCTTCGCGCGGTCAATTGTTCCCAGCGGGGCCTCAAGACCGAGTTTGTTGCAACAGAAGGCCTCGTCTTCCCAGGCCTTCAACGTTGCCAATACCTGGGCGGCAAAGGCTTCGTGGATTTCGTAGTAGTCAAAGTCTTGCAGAGTAAGCCCCTGCTTGGCCAACATCCGCGGTACCGCGTAGGCCGGCGCCATCAACAGGCCTTCCTTTTCATCACCGGGCTTTTTGCCAAAGAAATCCACTGAGGCAGTTTCAACACAGGTCAAATAGGCGCGCACCGGCAAGCCATGCTCCTTCGCCCAGCTCTCACTGGCCAGCAGTACGGCAGAGGCACCATCGGTCAAAGTGGATGAGTTACCTGCTGTCAGGGTTCCCGCACCACTCTGCTTATCGAAGGCCGGCTTGAGGTTGGCGAGCTTTTCCTCTGTGGTATCTGCACGCAAAATATTATCGCGGCTAACACCGTTAAAGCTGGACATCAGGTCATCGAAGAAGCCTCGCTCGTAGGCCGCCGCAAGGTTGCGGTGGCTGGCGCAGGCCAGTGCATCCTGCTCGGCGCGGGGTATCTGCCAGGCTTTGGCGGTAATTTCGGTGTGCTGCCCCATCGACATCCCGGTGCGCGGCTCAGAGTTAACTGGGATCTGGATTCCGACATCCTTGGGACGCAACTTGAGGAACGGCTTGAGACGCTCCCCTGTGGTACGCGCGCGATTTACCTGCAATAAAATTTTGCGCAAGCCTTCGCTGACACCGATTGGCGCATCGGAGGTCGTATCAACACCGCCGGCAATCCCGGCATCAATCTGACCCAGAGCAATTTTATTCGCGACCAGGTTGATGGCTTGCAGTCCCGTGCCGCAGGCCTGTTGAATATCGTAACTGGGGGTTGTAGGCGCAAGTGAGGTGCCCAGTACGGACTCACGGGTCAAATTAAAATCACGGCTGTGTTTCATTACCGCACCGGCTACCACATCACCCAACTCAACGCCTTGCAATTGATAGCGTTGTACCAGCCCCTCAATGGCCGCGGTGAGCATTTGCTGGTTATTGATGCCAAAATAAGCGGTATTAGAACGAACAAACGGAATGCGATTGCCGCCGATAATAGCGACACGCTGAACGGTCTGGGCCATGGGTGTATCCTCTTGGGCTGGAGTTGGCGTTGTCCTACCACAGGCAGACAAGCTGAAGGTAGCAAAGTGTAGCAAGCCTGCCTATTGCTGCATTGGCTCAGGCGACAACCGGCGGCAGGCGATGCTGTCAATTCCCCCCTGGCCATTCCCCTGTAGAATCGCCTCAACTCAAAAACTCACCCTGATTTGGAGCCACAGATGAGCGACCGTGTCGAAGACTTTATCAACTCCCGCAGCGGCAAGAAAATTCTTGGCGCGCTGGGCATCTCCGTGCCCACAGAATTACGTCGCTACGACAGCAGTCAATCAAGCTTCTTCAGTGGCAACCTTCTGCTGGCGGGAGACAGCAAGGCCGAACTCATCGACGCCACTCTGACCATACTCAATACCAGCGAAGGCAATATCGTCGCGGCGGCTGAGTCCGCTTACCAAATTGCGGCCACACAAAATCTTGGCGATGCAGCGGCCCGTTTCGATGCACTTGTATTTGACGGCAGCGGGTTCAGCGACGGCACAGAACTGGTCGATGCCTACCGCTTTTTCCACGGCAATATTCGTCAGCTCAACAAGAACGGCCGCATTGTCATTCTCGGCCGCCCCCATCGTTCAGCCGCAACGCCGGAAGCGGCAGCCGCTCAGCGCGCACTTGAGGGCCTGAGCCGATCCCTGGCAAAGGAAGTGGGTGGCAAGGGCAGCACCGTGCAACTCATCACGGTGGAGCAAGGCGCAGAAAACAACCTTGCCAGCAGCCTGCGCTTCTTTCTTTCTCCTCGCTCTGCCTATGTCAGTGCCCAGGTGGTTCGCGTTGAATGCAGCAATGCCAACAGTGAAGCCGGCTGGCAGACTCCACTGAGCGGCATGGTCGCCCTGGTTACCGGCGCCTCTCGCGGTATCGGAGAGTCTATCGCCGAAACTCTGGCCCGCGACGGCGCCACAGTACTCGGCGTGGATGTCGCGCCAATGGAAAATGAGTTGAACGTTGTAATGCAACGCATCAATGGCCAGGCCCTGGTTGCAGATATCACCGCGGCGGACGCCCCGGAAAAAATCAGCGCCGCACTAAAAGCCATGGGTGGTGTGGATCTGGTGGTTCACAATGCCGGCGTTACCCGGGACAAAACCATTGCCAATATGAGCGAGCAGTGGTGGCAGATGACTCTGGATATTAACCTGGCCGCGGCGCAGCGCATCAATCGCAGTCTGTTGGACACCGGCGCGCTTAACGACGGTGGCAGTATTGTCGGCGTGTCATCAATGAACGGTATTGCCGGACAGCGCGGTCAAACCAACTATGCAGCCTCCAAGGCCGGCGTCATCGGTTATGTCGATGCCATGAGCCAAGACCCCGCACTGAAGGCCAAGGGAATTACCGTCAATGCGGTAGCGCCGGGATTTATTGAAACAGCGATGACTGCGGCCATCCCCTTCTTTACCCGTATGGTAGGGCGCCGTCTCAACTCGCTGTCACAGGGCGGGCTTCCCGTCGACGTCGCCGAGACGATCGCCTTTTTTGGCAACCCCGCCTCCCGGGGCGTTAACGGCAATATTGTGCGGGTTTGTGGCCAGTCCTGGCTTGGAGCCTAAGATCGAGCACTCAACGAGTTGCCGCCGGAGTCTTAAGTCTTACTGCTCCGGCGGGCTTGCCTCGCTACTGCCACGCTTTTGTTGGCGATATTCCACCGGGGTCAAGCCTGTCCAGCGTTTAAAGGCCCGGTAGAATGTACTGGGCTCGGAAAACCCGGTGAGATACACCACATCCGCAATGCTTTCTTCGGTTCTCGACAGCAGGCGCTTGGCAAGAATACAACGATAATCCGCCAATACCTGATTAAAACTGGTGCCCGCATCAGTCAGGCGCGAGCGCAAAACCCGCTCGTTCATACTTAGTCGTTCAGCGACGATTTCCAAACTGGGCTGCCCCAATTCCAGCATTTCGGCAATAACTCGTTTCACATCGGCCACCACGTCCTGCTTGGACAGACGCTCCAACTGCTTACTGGCCACCTTTTCGTGGAGCTTCAACAAATCCGGCTCGGCGTGAATAGAAGGCGTTGCCAGAATATCGCTGGCGAATACGAGATTCTGTTCATCCTGACTAAAGTTAACCGGGCATCCGAAGCTCTTGGCGTAGTCTTGGAGGTCGCCAGCCGCGGCATGGGTCAGGTTGACCTCGGTAGCAACAAAAGCACCGTCAGTCACCGCCTGAAAATAGCGGATTAAAAACCGGGCAAAGCACTCATTGCGGTGCCGTAAACTCGGTTCGTCTTCCCCGACAAAACTCAATACCAACCGCGACAAGGACTCTCCGACACACAGTTCAAACTGCATGGCATCGGTTACCAAGCGCTGGTAATTCTGAGCCCGGCGCAGGCCCTCACCAAAATTGGCGCTACTGAGGAACAGGTATTCCAACACCTGCCCCCTATATACGGGCACGACATCAGCCAGATGTAGGCCGATTAGCGGGTCACCACTCAGCTCTTCAAGTACCCGCCAAAATTGCGCTTGCGCGGCGTGGGGAAAGCGCGCGGTGCGGTCCTTGAGCAGAGTTGGAGAAATCTTACACTCGCTGACAATCCGCTCAACATCAAGCCCGAGCGTCTCCATAGCAGGGTAGACCAGCTGTATCAAAAAGCTGGAATCACTCAGGTCGGAATTGCTGATTTCCAAAATATCGCTCATTACACTCGCATCGAATACATTATCACCACACAGTGTTCCCCTCCCGCAGCCATTGACTCGAATGCCGAAGATGGCCCGCCGCTACGGCGAATAGGGTTGCACTGCCACTCTATTATACTGTCGACACAACCTATTAAGGAGATAGAGTAGCATGTCCGAACAGCAGGAAATAACTTTAAGACGCCTTCCAAGTCTGCCTCCTCTGTTAGTGAAGGCCGCTTTGGGTCGCCGCAAGCCCGGCGCAAGCCCCGTATTTCCTGCTAATACCCTGAATGTTGACGGAATAACCGTCACCGCTTCGCAGTTGAAACGCTACGCCAAAGTCTGCGGCTTTCCGATAGATTCAGACTCATTGCCCGCCACCTACCTGCATATCATCGCGTTTAGACTGCAAATGCGCCTTATGACCCAGGCAGATTTTCCCGTCAAAGCCATGGGCAGTATTCACCTGCAGAATCAGATTCGCCAGTACCGGGATATTCGGCGCGATGAAGTGCTTAGCCTGAATTGCCGTATAGAACACCACGAAGTCACCGATCGCGGCATTGAATTCACCTTCCTCTGTCAGGCCTATGCGCCAGGGCCTCAGGGAACAACCGAGCGTGTTTGGGAAGACCGCAGCCTTTATCTGTCAAAGATCAAGTCGACAAAACCAAAAGAGACCACGACAACACGCCCGCCCGCCCGTGACTATGCCAATCAACTTCCAATGCAGATCAATCGCGGCACCGCACTGCGCTATGCCCAGGCATCCGGTGACTTCAACCCGATTCACCTTTCCGATATCAGCGCAAAATTGCTGGGGTTCCGCAAAATGATCGTCCACGGCATGTGGAGCAAGGCGGCCTGTATAGCACAGCTTCAAAGCGGCGCTTCCATGGCCGGCATGGCGGTCACAGTCGAGTTCAAAACCCCAATCTTTCTCCCTGCCAAGGCCTTACTCTGCTACGAAGAAAGCGACGCCGGCAGAGACTTTGAGCTGCGCGACCTGCGCGGCCGCCCCCATCTGCTCGGACATCTCCGCACACTAGCCCATTAACTGCTCAACGGCCAACTAACAGCTGCGGCGCCAGAGCTTCGACCATTTGCTGCAGACCCTCGCGCCAATCAACCGCCGTTTCGCCGATCAGGCTGTGCATGCGTGTCGTGTCAATGGGCAACGCCCCAAAGGCTTTCGGGTTGGTCTTAAATACCGGCTCCAGCCCTGTAAGTTCCCCCAGGTAAGCACACCACTGCTCGATACTGACTGGCACCGAGCCACCAAAGTTGGTTGTCGTCACTTCCGGTGATGCCGCAGCAAGAAGATAGGGAATCTTGTCGATGTAGTCGCGGCTATGCAGCAGATTGTAGGTATTCGGGCCATCGGGATGGACATCAATTTCCATACCTTCCTTCATCATCAACAAATGGAAAAATGGCCAGCCGCCGTTGTTGCCGTAGGGCACGCTCAAGCGGGCAATCGTCGTCGGAATACCAAATTCATGAGCAACAAACCGGCATACCGTTTCCGCAGCGATCTTGGCGATACTGTAGGTCGGGAACATTGCCCGGTGATTATCCCCCAGCGGCGAATCCTCGCTGCGCGGCTCGCCACCAGCATACTCATAGACCGCCGTTGAGGAGAAGTGCAAAAAGGCCTTTGCCCGCCGGCAACGCAGCATCAAATTGCCCACCCCTTCACCATTGGCAGCCAGGTCGTAATCGAAATTGCCAGATTTAACCACGGCAAAATTCAATACATAGTCAAAGTCGTCTGGGCAGTTCTGCAAACTGGTCTTATCAGCCAGGTCCGCCGCCACCGTTTGCACACCTTTAGCTTCCAGCGCCTCTCGGGCCTTCGGATCACTAAAGCGCGCCAGCGCCATCACCTCAGCAATCTGGGACAACGCCTCAACAACGGGCGCGGCAACCTGCCCCGTGGGGCCGGTAATCAGAATTTTGCTGCCTTTCAGCTCAACGGGGTTAACTGACATATTCTCTTCCTATCATTATTCATATTCTGGAGGAGATTAAAGCGGATTCCGGTGTACTGCGCACCGTCCGGATGGTTGAGATTACTAAAACGAAGACTTTACCTAGGTCCCGTCCCGCTCTCCTACTCAGTCAATTTCCAGCAACACGGATAAGGTAGTATTCTCCTACCTGTCAGGAAACCAGCCAGGAAAGGATTTCCTGTCAAAAATTGAAGCAATAAAACCTTCTCAAACTTACAAGGAGAGAACCTATGAAGAAGGCAGTATTGATCGCAGCGATAGGTGCCGCCATGCCTAGCGCAGTCTTGGCTGATTACCAGTTTGAATTAGCAGGTATTTACGGCCAGTCTGAGCAGGAGTACCTAATCGTCACTTCAACGGCAGCTACACTGGGGGGAACCATAACCTTTACCGATCAAGTGACGGTCGACTATGATGATTATGCCCTTTTCGGCAGATTCCACCTCTCCGAAGTAAAAACCGATCACGGCCCCCAATCTGAAGCGGGCTTTCTTAACCACTCCTCCTATTTAGATTTTGGCTACATCGCTTCTGAGCCCGATGAAGATAGCTACGACGATTATAAGAGCTACACCATCGGCGGACGCTTCGTGTCTGGCAAAGACATTATTTTCGAGCTTGATTATTCCAAGGCCGAAATCGGCAGTTTCGATACCGACTCCGTTCGCGGAGGTGTAGGCGCCTACCTCAACAAAACAACATCCCTGCTTGTCTCCTATGAAACCTCGACGGATGACAACAACGACACCGATATCATCAGTGCCTCACTACACGGTCTCGGAGAGTTGAGCAGCGCCTCCTGGATTGGCTACGATATTGACGCAAGTTATATCGATCTTGAGGAAGAGGATGGTTTCAGTATCGAGGTTGGCGCCATGTATTACCCTACATCCCAGTTTGGCCTAGGATTCTCTGCTGGAATCCAGGAAATTGGCGATATTGAAAGTGACCGCCTGGCGGCGGAAATCAGTTTCTTCCCTGTTCAGGAATTGGAACTGGCTGCCATGATCTATGACGAAAGCACAGAGCTCAACGACATCAAGCTCAATGGCGAAGGCTTTCTATTATCTGCATCGTTACGATTCTAAATTCCAAGTGTGAGGAATTTTCTAGCGGAAGAGCAGGCCCGGTGCTCAGTACCGGGCCTGCTGCCAGTGCGCCCCGCTTTCCCTCAAATCACACTGGTCCAATCTTGAACGTAGACACAAATCTGGAATAGACTCTTCCGACTAATTAAAAGGAGAAAGATAGTGTTTAGTCATGTCATGCTAGGTGCAAACGATATCGAAGAGTCAAAGAAATTTTACGACGCAGTGCTCGGCACCCTGGGTTACGCCCCGGGAGTGATTGATCCTAAAGGTCGGTGTTTTTATTTTACCGACACTGGCATTTTCGCCCTGACCAAGCCCATTAACGGTGAACCCGCTTCTTGCGGTAACGGCAGCACTATCGGCTTTGGCGTCAGCAGCCCGGAAGCCGCCGACCTGTGGCACAAAACCGGCCTGGAAAATGGCGGTACAAGTTGTGAAGATGCCCCGGGACTCCGCGAAGACAGCGGCCTCTACCTCGCCTATCTCCGCGACCCCTCTGGCAATAAGGTATGCGCCTTGCATCGCGCGTAATCGCCCGGAAATTGGGAGCGTTTTTCGCTCCCAATCTGTCAGTTGCTCATCGAGCTCTTGGCAGAAATCGAGGGCTAACCTCCCTCTAATGCTTCTTCAATAGTTTTCCCAACCAAGAAACTCCCCAACATCACGATAGATAGACATATCGTCAGCACTAGGCCCGTTGTTTTTAGCGGACTAAAGTTTTTTTCGCGAACTTGCTCGATATCCGTATATTTATAGTCCCGCCCGGAATCGTCGGTAAACCCCGTGTTACTGACGCTGGCAACTCGAAGCCTCTGTGTTTTTCCATCGAAAAAGCTTACAAGGTAACTGTGCCCGGGCTCCAGGGGCAGGGGGTTTCCCGTCTCGGGGAGATAAACCGTTGTGCTTGAACAGGCTGATAAGGCGATAATCAGAAAAGCCACGATACTGCGCATCAGTAGGCAACGACAGGCGTGCCGAGATGTTTTGAACATAGACATATCCCTATTTGTTCTATCCGTATTTCGAAAACCTCATGCTTCCGAATTTTTGTACTACCGAACTAGCCGCCCCACCGAAAGGCATCTATTCGTTGAACCGGGCGCTTAGCCGAACCGAGCTCAGTCACACAATAGCAGAATATTGAGTGATAGCGTCGATAGGGGGTTGTTCGTTGTCGATATAGGTTCTGGGTGAAAACCTCGGAATTCGAGATATAGCTATAGAACAAAACACCCCGGACAGCTAATGCTGACCCTGGTATCAGTTTGGCCCGCGACCGCTGGGAGTGCTTTGGCCATTTATTTAGAAGGGGGCCGCCTTCGGTACTGGGGAGGGCCGGCCCCACTTCATCGGAAATGACCTACATTGGGTTGCATGCAGTGCATGCAATCGCTGCGCGACGCCTATCGGCGCCCCAACCCTGTACCTTCGGTACATGAGTTCCGGGGTCGCGCACGACTCACATGAGCCCGTTGTAGTGGCAACAGATAATCACATTCCCAAAAAGGCGGGTTTCGCCATGTGAGAGTATTTTTAGCACATAGTAAAACGCCCTGACCGTTTCCGATCAGGGCGTTTCAATTAAAGCCTGGCGATGACCTACTCTCACATGGGGAAACCCCACACTACCATCGGCGATGACACGTTTCACTTCTGAGTTCGGGATGGATCAGGTGGTTCCATGTCTCTATGGTCGCCAGGCAAACTGGCTTGTGATGCTTTGAGTCTTATAGTCACATTGACCTGCTCTCACATTCACAAATAGGGCGGTAATTAAGCTGAATCTGTTTTCTCAGTCCTGTTTCCAGGGTTGCAACAATCCGTCGCAGTTTCTTGATGTAATGATGGCTAAACCACTTGATTATATGGTCAAGCCTCACGAGCAATTAGTACAGGTTAGCTCAACGCCTCACAACGCTTACACACCCTGCCTATCAACGTCCTGGTCTTGAACGGCTCTTTAGGGGAATCAAGTTCCCAGGGAGATCTTATCTTGGAAGAGGCTTCCCGCTTAGATGCTTTCAGCGGTTATCCCGTCCGAACGTAGCTACCGGGCAATGCCACTGGCGTGACAACCCGAACACCAGAGGTTCGTCCACTCCGGTCCTCTCGTACTAGGAGCAGCTCTCCTCAAATCTCCAACGTCCACGGCAGATAGGGACCGAACTGTCTCACGACGTTCTAAACCCAGCTCGCGTACCAC
>JBFEVY010000344.1:0-3662 GCA_041546665.1 Spongiibacteraceae bacterium
AACCGCATCAAGTAAGAAACTCGCCACCGCGTAGATTCAAGTAAGATTTATGCGCGGTGGCTTTTACCTGACAAGATTTCACCCTGTCCCGCAACGAGACAACCGGCCTCAGAACGCACCGACTCGCTCCAACAACCACATTGCCGAAACGGCCCCCATGCCATACACCACGGCAATATTCAGTGCTTGTCGCAATAATACTGGCACCGCCCTGACACATACCCCGAACACGATACAAACCAACAAGACAAAAGCAAGCTGTCCAATTTCAACACCAATATTGAAGCCCAGCAGTCCCAGCAAACGCTGTTCGTCCTGCAAGCCGAGCTCTTTTAGCACCCCGGCAAAACCCAAGCCGTGTAACAAGCCAAATGCACTAGAGGTCAAGGCGGGATAACGCCAGGTTAAGGTATCGCCATCGGAACGAGCAAGTTCAATACAGACAAAGAAAACCGAGAGCGCAATCACCGCCTCAGTCGGCGCTGCCGGTAGCGTAATTCGATCATACACCGACAAGCCCAAAGTGACGGAATGAGCCACCGTAAACCCCGATACCATCCAGAGCAGGCGGCCTAGAAGTTCGCGCCTCGACGCAAGGTGACCTCGCACCACAATCAGCGTCATGGCAAAGATAAATAGCAGATGATCGATACCACCCGCCAGGTGCATGACCCCGGTGGATACAAACGATAAAAAGTCTACCCCACCCGAGTCTGGAGACCGCGCCACAGTGTAGAGTTCCACCGGTATGCGAGTCGTTTCCGGCCCGTAAAAGCGTGACACTCCCTGCGTCTTCAACAAAGTTGATAATGCTGGGTTGACGGTCGGCCAATGAACAAGCACCTCAACCGCCTGAGCAGCGTCGCTGCAGTCATATTCAGACTGGCCGAGCAAACCCGGCTGAGGCTTAAGCAAGGTTGTGCAGCCCACTAGAGAAACTGAGGGCTCCGCTCCCCGCGGGATGACTGGCGGCACCTGCCATTGCAACACGCTTGCTGCACGCGGGCCGCTAATTTCAATCAGTAATGGCCTACCCTCATGAGCCGCAGCAGGGATAGACATCAGCAACCAGGAAGCCAGCATCCCAAGCAGAAATAGGCCTTTCACGGCGCAATTTCCACTCGATATTGCTCGCGTAGCTTTTCAGCTACTCGGGCTCTCCTCTCCCGCATTTTCTCCTGCTGCAGGTCCGCTGCCACTTGTTCAGCCACTTCGAAAAATTCGGGAATACGCGACGCCTCCCTCCTAAGAAGGTATATCAGGTGCCACCCATAAGGCGATTCAAGTGGGCCGAACCACTCTCCAATTGGTGTGTTCTGGCTAAATACCTGTTTCGCTATCACTTCGCCAAGATGATCTTTGAGCAGCGCATACTTAGCGTCGACATAATTTTTCTGAAACATAAAGCGCTCACCCGCCACCACGTCTCCTCGCTGCAACGCAGTGAGGGCCGCCGCTGCCCGGGATTCAGCGGACGAGCGATCGGCTACCGAATTGCCACTCGAAAAAAACAGATGGCTTAGCGTGACGTTGGCAGGAATCCGGTATTGTTCCTGGTGCTCGTTAAAAAACTCGCGCACTTCCACTCGCGAAGGAGCCTCTTCCGCACCATTCAGACCAAGCAGAATAAACTCCATTTTTTGTACAATGCGACTGCGAATGACAGCGTCATTTTTATCCAGACCCAGGGCAAGAGCCTGACGATAAAGCACCTCCTCGGTGACGTAATCGTCGATCAGAAGTTGTTTCTTATCCTCAGGCATGGCCCGAATCCGGGAGATCGCCACATCGGGAGCGAAAGCCTTGTTTCGATATTGCAGCCAGGTGGCCAGCACCTTGTCGTCAACATGGATCGTCGACATCTCGCTGCGCCCCACCCAGTTGTACAAAACAAACAGGGCCGCACCGAGAACGAGAAAATGAATCAAGGGGTCGCGGAGAATTCGGGTAAAGCTATTTCTTTTCATCTTATTGTTTCGCTCTGGCTCCGCAGTGCCATACCGAAATGGCCTGGCCCATGATTAGCTGAGGGTCAGCAGCAAGGAATAGCGCCAGCCAGTAAGCACTCGCCAAGGCCCCATTATTCCACAGGAATAACGGGGCCAGAAGACAGCACTACAATATCAGGCAAAGCCTTTGCGATGCAGCCAATCCGCGCAGAGGTCAACGGCTTCCTGCAATTGCTCCGGCTGGCCGAAGTAGTAATGCGTCGCACCTTTAATCTCGTGAATCTCCTTATCATCGTGAGAGATCGCGTCATAAATCCGGTGAGTATGGCTCGGCGTGCAAGCGTCATCCGCGGAATTGCCTACCACCATCACCGGAACGGTAACCTTGCTACCACAGGCCAGACCGTCAGCATTAGAATCGTCGTAACTCCACTGCGAAAGCCAACTGCGCAGGGTACAAAACCGTGCTAGTCCAACAGGGCCATTGTTAACCACCTCAGGATCACCCAAGTAACACCACCGTGGCTTGCGCTCATTGGGGTCAACTGCGGGGTCTAGCCAGCGCGGGTCAGCCATTGTGCCGTGCACAACAAAGCCGAATTCTTCGTTGGTCTTGCCCTTCGCCTTAAAGTCCGCCAGCTTTTCTTTCACCCACGCAGTAATACGGCGGTTACGGGCGATTTGCGCCTCGCGATAACGCGTCAGGAAGGCTTCTGAATAGGGCGGCTGATTCGGGTTATTGGGGTTATAAAGATCCAGCTCGGGATCCTTCTCCTCCGGGTTGTTCTCGTCAATGATCGACGCATCCATCCACTCAGTCAGCGTGTGGGCACGACTGATATGCGCGGCCAGCACCATGACGCCGTCCGCCGGAATCAACCCTTGAATCGTCAAATCCACGGAGTCACCAGCAGGAGTATGGGTAATGGTCGGATTCTCGGCCTGGCTCTGATAGAACAACGACAGCGAACCACCCCCGCTCCACGCCGCAAGAATCACCTTTTCATAACCCAGCTGTTCCTTGGCGTGACGGATACAGTTGCCCATATCAATGGCCACTTTTTCCATGATCAAGGCGCTGTCATTACCTGTGTAACGGCTCTGGCAGTAAATTACCGGGTACCCGGCCTTAGCCAGGGCAACCACCATGGGCAGATATTCGCCACTCCCAATAGGATGCATAAACAGAATGACGCTGCTGGATTTTGGCTCAGCAGGCTTCAGATGGTGGGCTTTCAGGGCGCCAAAATCTAATGGGCCCGCGTAGGTTTCCTTAAAAGGACTTTTGTCCTGATAGAAAATCAGATAGGGAATACGTTCGTAGGATTTTATTTTGTCGGTCATAGCACTCGCCTCCATTATTTTAGTGAAGTAGAGCAACAAACAAAATTAATGTCAATATTCTTTACATTAAATTCCCGCGCTGCGACCGGAAAACCCAGCCGCAGCAGAGGCCTTACTTTAAATCAATCAGGGCTATTGGCCCCCAATTCCCGCTTAGCGCCTTCTTCATTGCTTCAAACTCAGCTTCACCAAGACGTTTCGCCAGTTCTTTTTCAATACCCCGCAATACCTTCACGGCATCCGCGCGGATCTGGTCGGCATCAGGAGAGAAACGCACAACTTTGGCCCGCTTGTCCTCGGGGTCGGGTACTAATTCGATCACTCCCTCATCCTTCAAGCCCTGCAACAACTGGTGAATCGCCTGACGGC
>JBFEVY010000247.1:0-5456 GCA_041546665.1 Spongiibacteraceae bacterium
CTCCACCGCCGTGCGACGGTTTTCCAACTCCTCCGGACTCAGGCTGGCAATATGTTTGACTATTGCCCGGGATGCCTTTCGGGCATGGCCCTTAGGCGTGATCATCTCATCGTAAAAATCGCCTGAGGAATAATTCGCCCAATCGATACTACCGCTATCGTCCTTAACACTCATTATTTACTCGCTTAGACACCAAAAAAAGGTCATCACGCAAATTGAACCCGATTGAACTGCAACACTCCATTGGACTTCAGTCCATATACTCCCGAGGATATGCACCAAACAAGAGCAAATTCATTTCGGTTTTGCGCCCTTGTTGTGCGTTCTGGAATTTTCAGAACAGATTTTGTCTTATCGCTCTGATCCAGTGCACGAATATGAAAAACACAGCAAAGCTTAGGCCAAATTAGTGAATGTTTTACGAATTAGCAAAAAAGCGATCAATTAATTTAACCCCGCCAAAAATCAGCTTAGAACGGCAGTGTCAAACGGGCGACCACAATCCCTGAATCTCGATTGAATAACGCGATACTGCCGCCGTGCAACGCCGCCACCTCACGCACAAAACTCAAGCCCAGACCGGTACTTTTACGCTGGGTGTCCGGACGTGGCAGCGAGTAAAAACGCTCGAAGACGTGCTCCAGGGCATAGTCCGGTATTTGCCCGCTATTTTCCACCGTCAGTGACACCGTAGCCGATTCCTGATCACAGGCAAGTCGTACCGTCCCTCCTAATGGAGAAAATTCAATGGCGTTATCCAGTAGATTGCTCAGCGCCTGCTTTAACAAAAAGCTGTCGCCCCGCACCCGGATCGCCGTATCGCGAGGCACCAACTCCAGCACTAGCGCCTTTTTCTGGATTGCCACCAGCTTGCTGTCCAGCACTTCGTTTAACACGTCACCAAAATCGATACTCTCGATATCCTGCAATTGCTGCTGCTTTTCCACCGACGCCAGGGACAATAGGCGATCAATCAGGGCCTGCATGCGCCGACTTTCCTGATCGATATTCTCCAGAAACCGGCTCGCCTCCGGCGGATGTGGAAAATCCTGTAAAATCTCAGCCGCTCCGCGCACCGCCGACAGCGGACTTTTCATTTCGTGGGCCAGGGTGTGAATGTAATTTTCCACATAGGCCTTGTCTTCGATCTCCTCATACATAGCGCGGGTAGCCAAGGCCAGGCGGTCCAGCTCCTTCACGCGCAATTCCGGCGCCGCCACCTTACTGCCCTGGCGTAGCGCCTCAACGTAGGCAACGAGTTTGCGAATCGAATTCGCCAACCAATACGACAGCGCCGCGCCGAGTACAAGGGCCGCCAGCATAATCAGGCTCGCCTGCTTCCAAAGCTGCTGAACCGCGACATTCAGAAAAGGTTGAATACTCGTATTGGGCTGACTCACCGCGAGCACCCCAACCAATTCACCGAGCCTGTATATTGGCGCGGCAACGTACATGACGCTGCTCCACTCACTGTCGGGGTCGGCGCGGGTGGTACGCGCACCGTATTTGCCCTGCAGGGTGCGATTCACATCCCGCCACCAGGCGTAATCCTTACCAAGCTCCGCGGGATCAGTGTGATAAATCACCCGGCCATGAATATCGGTGATATACACCGAGAAATCCGGAGTATCCTTAAGTTGCGAGAAGATTTGCGCATTGATATAGCGTTGTTTGTAGCGCCGCACCGCATTTGCAAACGCGGAATCCGGAGCAAAGCCTTCGTCAAACTGCTCTACCGCAATTTCAGCCAGGAGATTGGCGGTATCGACGAGGGCTTGCTCGCTGGCCTGGCGAACCGCAGGACGAATCTGGTTCTGGGCGGTATTGAGTAGAGCCACCAAGCCCACGCCCACCAGGAGAAAAAAGGCCAGAAACAGGCGGCTTCCCAGTTTCATCTCAGGCGCTAGCTCCCGGGCTGCAGACTGTAGCCCAGGCCGCGATGGGTCTGGATGGGGTTGCGCTCCGGAGCAACTTCGCGCAGTTTTGCACGCAGACTTTTAATATGGGTATCAACCGCCCGCTCAAAACTGGCCTCGGGCTCGTCCCAAATCTGATCCATCAATTGGGCGCGACTAAAAATGCGCTCTGGCTGCGCGAGAAGGGTTCGCAACAGAAAATACTCGTAGCGGGTCAGCGCCAGGGTTTGGCCTGTGAAACTGATCCGCTTACGCGTGTCGTCCACATAAAAATCGACAATTTCAGAGGAGCCCTCTCCCTCACGACTCGCTGCACCCGGCGGTAGGGCCCGGGTACGGCGCAGAATGGTTTTGACCCTGGCCGCAACCTCCCGTGGGCTAAATGGCTTGGTGATGTAGTCATCCGCGCCTATCTCCAAGCCGACGATGCGATCCACTTCTTCACGGCGGGCAGTGAGAAACATCACCGGAATTTCGGAAATCCCGCGAATGCGCTTACACAGCTCAAAACCGTTTTCGTCGGGCAAACCCACATCCAAAATAACCAGATCGACAGGCTGCTCCTGCAAATAGGCCAGCCCGTCCCGGGCCAGCGATGCCCAGTGCGTATCAAAACCCTCATTTTTCAAGGCATAGAGCAGCGTGTCGGCGATTGCCGCTTCGTCCTCGATAATCAATATACAATCCGGCACAGCTTCGGCATCCAAGTCGGCGGTGGCAGAGGGTATTGTAGCCATCAGATTGCATCCTCTGCACCTCCTGTGTACTGCCTTGCACTTACAACATAGCGCAATGGGCCTCCCGTACGCGCAGCATCAAAGGGATAACAGCTCACCAGCACGAGTTGCGAGGCATTGTTCACTGGAAGCAGGGCCTCTCTCCGGGAGTCGACAACCCGCATCGTGTCGACCGAGAATTCCCGCCACTGGCCATCGACGCGCTGCACACGCAGGGCCTCACCGGTGCGGAGCGTCTTAAGAAAGCGAAAGTGCGTGTCGCGGTGCCCCGCAATCATCAATCCGGCATCCATTGCCCCACCCACTGGGATACGACCAGGGCCAAAGGCCAGGGCCTCGCCACTGGCGCTTTCCAGGACATACAAACGCTGTCCCTGAGGCGTTTCCAGCGCGGCAACCGGCCAGGTATCCGCCCATGGCCAGGGGCGCTGGACCGCCCCCTCTGCCAAGGTTTGCTGCCAAGCTCGTGCGATGAGTACCTGTGCCAGCCAGGCCTTGGCTTCAATCCATCCCGCCTTGGTCGACAGCCCCACACAAGCTACCGCCAGAACAAAGAACAAGGCCCGCTCATACCGTCGCATCGGTCGACCTCCGCAGGCGCCAGAGTAGCGCCAGACAGCCCAGAAATAGCCCCGCACTCAGCCGCCACAGGGCATCAACTCCGGTGGCAGTTTTAGGCCACGCTAGCCCCTTGGGCAGCATATTGGCGATGTCCTGTCGCTTCAGGTCCTGCCCTGCAGTGCGATTGGGTGTGTGATCCACAGCGACAAAACTGGTGTAACGGCTAAGCAGGCTGTGCTGCAATGCAACACTCGTGATTTCCGGACGCAGATTCTCCTCCGCTTCGCCGCGGCTAATACGATCAGTCACTGCGTCAATTTTCTGCCGGGCCCACAACGCCGCGATCCCTTTGCTTTGATGCGCCATTTCCTGCGGCGCAATGCTCGCAGACCAGGGGACATTGCCACGGCCCTTAAGGTCGATCCGTTCTGGTAAGCGATCAAACTTCATTGCCAACATCAGCGGCTCGCCGGCGTAGAGATCGGGAACCCTATCGGGAAACATCTCGGCGGTCACATCGCGGGGAAGGGTCACGGAGATATCCCGCATCAGGGGTTTTTCAAGGCGCGCAAACAAGCGGGACATCTGCGTCTGCACTTTCCTAAGGCTATTGATATAGGTAAAGCTGCCACGGCCAAACTCCGCTGCTTTGCGCATAAAATAGTTATTTGGCGCCGAACCAATGCCCACCGTAAACAAGCGCGCTGCTCCCAACTGTTGATGCAAGGCCTGAAAAATTGCCTGCTCGTTCCCCGCTGCGCCGTCGGTAATAAACACAAGCTGACGCAAAAAGGCCTCTGCTTGCGGCATGGACAGGGCCGCTTGCAACGGCGCCAGCATTTCGGTTCCGCCATTGGCACTGAGCTTTGCCACAAAGCGCTGCGCTTCGGCCAAAGCGTTAGGCGTTACCGCCTGAGGCTGCCCATACAGACTGCTGAAGTGGCTATTAAACTCAATAATATTAAATCGATCGCCCGGGCGAAGTCGCTTCAAGGCCTCCTGCAACGCCGACTTAGCCTGGCGTATCGACTCCCCCCCCATCGAGCCGGAGGTGTCAATAATAAACAGCGTTTCCCTCTGCAGGCGTGCCTGATCAGATACCTGCGCCGGCGGTACAATCATCAGCAAAGCATAATCCTCGCCGGCGACAGTTTCGGTAAACACCGTCGCCGTAGCGTCACGCTCCGGAGTGAGCGTCCAACTCATCAGGAAATCCCTATCCATTGGCACCTCAATTTGCTCAGGAGTTATCCGGTAACGGCTCCCATCCTGCTGCGTTAAAATCTGGTGACTGCGGCTGTGAAGCTGGCTCAGTCTCGCACCGCCGTTCAGGTTAATGCGAATCTGCGCATAGTGGCTGCCAGGCGGCTGCATGCCTGCGTCGAAATATGGCCCGGAAATATCCGGCATACGACTCTGGTAAAACAACTCATCGTCTTCCGCCTCATCCACTGGAAGGTCCGCAGTCGCCACCTGTTCAAGCGGTGGACCGTAACGCGGTGTCAGGGTCATCGGCAGGCGAAAATGAAACTGGTTTTCCTCCCGCTCCAGCACCTCGATATATTCCAGCGTGACCGCTATCATTTCGTCCGGAGCGATGTTAACCACAGCAGTGGTAAAGACATTGGCACGGCGTTGTTCGACCAGCCCGGTGCGTTTGCCTTCGGCCTTCGCCTGCTCAAAAATTTGCCTGGCCTCGTGCTTTTCGTGAATCTCCCCTACGATACGCCGCTCCCCGATGCGCAATGCCATCGCCCGGACCGCCGCCCGTTCAGAAAGCGGGAAAACATAGAGCCCTTCGGCAAAGGCCTGCCCCTGATTGTGGAAATACTGAGTCAGACTGACGTGGGCAACCGGGCCATTGATGTCGATATCTACCTCAGTATTCAGGGTTGTGGCCGCCACCGGCTCACCGTCGCCACTGCGCATTAAAAACACGCCGGTCTCAGCGTTATTTACCCAGTTATTGATATCCGCCGCGACCACCCGGTTACTTCCGGTCGCCCACACTACCGCACTAAAGACAACAACTTGAAAAAGCCGCAGCCAAGCTGGGGCTTCACCCGTACTTATCACTACGCTACTGTCTGCCATCGTTCATCCTCCTGAAGAATTGGGAAGAACGATGCCAGGGTTGGATGGGGAAATGATGTGGTCAAAATGGGACGTATGTGAGGGAAATGTGTAGCCGCCTTTTGCGAGTTCCAGGACGGTGCCAACACACAACTTCCTGAGTCCAACA
>JBFEVY010000194.1:0-6880 GCA_041546665.1 Spongiibacteraceae bacterium
TATTTAGCCCCGGCTTTTAGCCGGGGGCACCGTTGTTTTTATTACCACGTTCCACGCGGGTCCGCCTTTTATATAGCCCCCACCCCAGCGGTGGGGGGATTTGCCGGCGCTGGCATAGCCGCCGCGATCCGCTTTGGTGTCGCCAGGGGAATTTTCTCCAATGAGGCGGGGCTGGGGAGCGCGCCGATTGCGCACGCTGCTGCGCAAACTGACAACTCCGTGCGCCAGGGCATGATCGCCATGCTGGGTACCTTCATCGACACCATTCTGGTGTGTTCAATGACCGGGCTGGTAATTCTGTTGTCCGGCGCCTGGCAAAGCGGCGAAAGCGGGGCAGCGCTGTCATCTGCGGCCTTTGAAACCCTGTTACCTGGTGGCCACTATATTATCGCTGTTGGCATTTCCGTATTTGCCTTTACCACCATCCTCGGCTGGAGTTACTACGGCGAACGCTGTGTGGTGTACTTTTTCGGCGAGGGCGCCGTGACCTTTTTCCGTATCGCCTGGGTGGCCGCCGTTCCCCTCGGCGCCGTCGCTAAACTTGGCTTTGTCTGGCTTTTGGCCGACACCCTGAACGCGCTGATGGCGATTCCGAATCTGATCGCCTTATTGCTTTTGAGTCCGGTGGTATTTCAGCTTACCCGGGAGCGGCTCGCCCACGTTGAAGAGGGAAAGAATCCGCATTCTTCGCCCTGATTAACGCATACTGACCAGCGCGTCCTGATCAGTAATAGAAGCGCGCGACCCGTGACGTAATACGGGTGAATAATTCATAGCTGATAGTGCCGCAGTGTTGTCCAACTTCTGCCGCGGGCAAGCCATCCCCCCACAGTGTCACCTCGTCGCCAACCTGTACGCGTGGAATATCGCTGACGTCTACCGTCATCAGGTCCATCGATACCCGGCCCGCCAAATTCGCGCGCTGACCATTTACCAGAACAGGTGTGCCATCAGGTGCGCAGCGGGGGTAGCCGTCGGCATAGCCCGTAGAGATCGTTGCAATAAGCCGTTTTTGCGACGCGCGCCAGCGCCGGTTGTAGCCGACACCTTCACCAGGGCCAACATCCCGGAGGGCAATTACCCGGCTTTTAAAATGCATAACCGGGCGCAGCGCCATTGCGCCACTCAGGCTACAGGTAGGGTCGTCACCATAAAGCATGATGCCCGGTCGCACCCACTCCCGGTGTGTGTTCGGATGAGCAATAATTGCCGCGGAATTCGCCTGACTACAGGGGTACTTACCTAAGCCCGCACTGAGCGACAAAAGACGCTGGCTTTGTAGTTCCGTTTCGGCTTTATCCCGATCCTCCGCCTCCGGGAAATGAGACATATGAATCAGCTGGCCGCAGTTAGCAGAGACAGCAAGACACTCATGCGCGCGCACAAATTCATCGGCAGACATACCGAGGCGGTTCATACCAATATTGAGTTTCAGCCAGCAATTCAGTTTTTGTGGCAATGGCAGGGCGCTAAACTGCTCTGCGCCGGCCATGCTGTGAATCAGTACATCCGTATTCAGGGCGGCACACTCCCGAATCATTTCTTCGGTAATCAGATTGCCGAGCAATAACAGCCGCGCATCGGGGAAGCGGGAACGCAACTCCCGGGCCTCTTCAAGACGGGCAAGACCGTAACCTTGAACCTGATCCGCCAGTGCTTCTGCGACCCAGGCCGCGCCATGGCCGTAGCCATTCGCTTTGAGCATCGCTAATATGTGAGCGTCCGGAGCCAGCGCCTTCACCACCTTACAATTGTGTTGTAACGCTGCCTTGTCCAGTTCGATCCAGGTTGAGTTATGCACGCCGTATCCCGCTTTTGGCCAATCTCATTGCAGTCGCATCATAAGGCTTCAAGTAAAACGCGTATAGCTTTGTTCTTGTTGATGTTGTCGGGAGGCATGGCTTTCAGCCAGATCGCAGCGGCAACGGTGACAAGCTGTCCAGAGGCGAGGTATCCCCACTTACTCGACGAGCAATTATTGATTTCCGCGGAGGCCGAAAAGGCACTGCTCGGGGAGAGTGATCGTGCCAAGCGTTGCTCCAGCATCGCCACAGACCTGGCGCAACTCTATTTCTGGGGAGGGTCACACACTAGGGCAGACCTGGCCCGCTCCTGGATGTATGCGCAACTTGCCCAACGCGATCAACACTGGGCTCCCGAACTACGGCTATTGCGCCCCCTGTATGTGCTCTCCGGGCTCGACCCGTCAATGGACCGCAACATCGCGGGGGAAGCCCTGCGCCGAGAATCCGCTTTAGGTGGGCTACACCGTGACAAGGTGCTGTCGGCCTTGGCGCAGTTGGCATCATTACCGGGCGAGAATGAGCAAATAATGATGTTACGCGCGGGCCTTATGGAAAATCACCGTCATAGGCTGTGGCGACAGCGGCAATTCCAAGTCGGGCAGTTACTCGCTTATTACCGACTCGAGGAGGGCGGACACTATGACAGTCAATGTACCGCAAGCCTTATTGGCGCGCAGTGGCTGATTACAGCAGCACACTGTTTGCTGGCACCGGCTGAGCGAGGTACCGCGCAGCTGGAGCGCTTGATATACAGGCCGTTTAACAATGAAACAGGCGCTAAAGAAGACCTGGATATTGAGGAAGCCTGGTGGCATCGAGATTTTGGCAGCGAAGCGCGATTGCGCGGTGATATTCAGCACTATAGTGGCAGCGATATCGCACTGCTCAAACTGACTAAGCCGGCCCTTGCCGCAGTAGCGACACTGCTTCCCGAACACGCGGCGGGACAACTA
Organism: Spongiibacteraceae bacterium; assembly: GCA_041546665.1. Classification (GTDB taxonomy): domain Bacteria; phylum Pseudomonadota; class Gammaproteobacteria; order Pseudomonadales; family Spongiibacteraceae; genus Spongiibacter. The sequence goes on from JBFEVY010000194.1 coordinate 2,759, forward strand.
CTGGAAACAGCGGGGTTTCCGCGGGATAAACCCTGGGGAAGTCTTTGGGGGGCGCAGTGTCCCATCGAGCGTTTCACTGACGGAGACTCGCGTTTTATGCCGGTGTATCTGCTGGGTTGCAACGGCGTAGAGGGGCAGAGCGGATCCCTGCTTTTCGACTCACAGGGGCGCGGCTATGGCCTGGTATCGGCAAACCTGGTCGAAAACGGCCAGGCTCGCGCCACCGCGGCCGTTTTTAATACCCAGGTGCTGGACGATATCAACACGCTAATTCACGGCCCTCAAGGCGCAGAAATTCGCGTACTGCAACGGGTACGTGGCAATGTCATATCGCTGAACGAAATGTGATCGGCGCACAGGCTGTGCACCGTTGCGAGTGTGACGACGGGACTGTTGTCTACCCGCAGGCATATTGTATAGTGAGGCTTTCTCGCTTGAGACAGGTGTATGCCCAAGGGCTTTGAAGACAAGCTGGTTATCGCGATTTCATCCAGGGCATTGTTCGACCTGGATGACAGTCATCTTGTCTATGAAAAAGAGGGCCTGGAAGCCTTCCAGCAATATCAGATAGAGCGCGAGAATGAAGTGCTGCAGCGCGGCGAGGCCTTTAATATTGTCGAGCGCCTGCTGCAACTGAACGATATGCTTGATACCGCCCGGGTCGAGGTCATTCTGTTATCGCGAAATTCCGCAGACACCGGCTTGCGGGTATTTAACTCAATCGAGCACTACGGTCTGAATATTCGCCGTGCAGCCTTTAGCGGCGGCGAAAGCCCCTACCGCTATGTGGCGGCCTTTGGCTGCCATTTATTTCTGTCGACGAATGCCGAAGACGTACGCAGCGCACTGGACAGTGGTGTCGCCGCCGCAACCTTGCTTCCGCGTTCAAAAAGAACTGCGGCGGAGGATGAACCCAAACGCGAACTGCGTTTTGCCTTCGATGGTGACGCAGTGATTTTTTCCGATGAGGCGGAACAGATCTATAAGCAGCACGGGCTCGACGCTTTTACCGCGAGCGAAGTCGCCGCGGCAGATCAAGCTCTGAGCGGCGGGCCGTTCAAGCCTTTTCTCGCAGCGCTCAATGCCCTGCAATCCCAATTTCCCGCAGATGCCTCGCCTATTCGCACCGCACTGGTGACGGCGCGCTCAGCGCCGGCCCACAAGCGGGTTATCCGGACCCTGCGCGATTGGAATATTCGTATTGATGAGTCCCTTTTTCTGGGCGGTCTGGACAAGGGTGAATTTCTTCGCGCCTACGGCGCGGACGTGTTTTTTGATGATCAGCAGGGGCACTGTGAATCAGCCCGGGAGCATGTTTCCACAGGGCATGTGCCCCACGGCATTGCGAATCGGGACGCGCCTGTGCAGGAAGCTAAAGAATCCAGCTAGCAGAGTCGCTGAATACAGGCTGGAACAGTTCAGTCGCGCGAGCACATAAAATATAACTTGGTGGTAAGTGGAGTATCTCCTTAATGAAGTTGCAGCAATTGCGGTATATCTGGGAAGTCGCCCACCACGAAATGAATGTTTCGGCGACAGCGCAAAGCCTTTTCACGTCGCAACCGGGTATTTCCAAGCAGATCAGAATGCTGGAGGATGAATTGGGCGTGGAAGTCTTTGCCCGTAATGGCAAGCACTTGACCCATATCACGCCCGCAGGAGAGGCCATTCTTAAGACCGCAGGAGAAATCCTGCACAAAACAGAGAGTATTCGCAGCATTGCCCAGGAGTTTCGCAATCCCAGCAAGGGCAGCCTGTCTATTGCGACCACACACACCCAGGCGCGCTACGCGCTGCCGCCGGTTATCAAGGCCTTTATTGAACAATATCCCGAGGTGTCGCTGCATATGCACCAGGGCACACCGATGCAGATTTCAGAGTTGGCCGCCAACTTCGGGGTCGACTTTGCGATTGCGACTGAAGCCCTTGAACTGTTTGCGGATCTGGTGATGATGCCGTGCTATCGCTGGAATCGAACAATACTGGTGCCAAAGGAGCATCCCCTTGCACAGCTTGGCCATATTCGCATTGAGGACGTCGCAAAATATCCTATTGTGACCTATGTGTTCGGTTTTACCGGGCGCTCAAAGCTCGATGACGCGTTTCAAAAACATGGCCTGGAACCCCGGGTGGTGTTTACCGCCACCGACGCCGATGTGATTAAAACCTACGTACGGCTGGGGCTGGGTATCGGTATCGTTGCGCAGATGGCCTACGACCCGAAAACTGACGAAGATCTTGTCGCCCTCGACGCCGGCCACTTGTTTGAAGCGAGTATTACCAAGGTTGGTTTCCGCCGCGGCACCTATATGCGCAAATTTATGTACGATTTTGTGGAGCTGTTTGCCCCCCACCTGACTCGCGAACGGGTTGATCAGGCCTATCAATGCCATGGCAAGGCGGAGTTGGACGAACTGTTTTCTGAAATCGAACTGCCAACCTACTAGAGCACCTAGATACTAGCGGCCCGTGACACGCGCGCGAGTGGGCGTTTCGGGGCTGTTGCGATTGCTTTCTCACCGCTGAGCCGCTAGATTGTGCGCCTCATTTATTGCTAGGAGAATTTCGCAGTGGAAATCGCTTGTCTTGACCTGGAAGGGGTGTTGATCCCTGAAATCTGGATTGATTTTGCGGAGCGCACCGGGATTGAGGCGTTAAAAGCGACGACTCGCGATATTCCCGATTACGATGTCCTGATGCAGCAGCGTTTGCGCCTGCTGAGTGAAAACGGTCTTGGTCTGCCCGATATTCAAGACGTTATTGCCGATATGGCGCCGATGGAAGGGGCCAGGGAGTTTCTGGACTGGCTGCGTGCACGTTTTCAGGTTGTGATTCTGTCGGATACCTTCTACGAATTTGCCGCGCCACTGATGAAACAACTCGGCTGGCCAACACTGCTGTGCCACAAGCTGGAAACTGACTCCACAGGCAAGGTTGTGGACTACAAGATTCGTCAGGTGAACCCCAAGCGCCAGTCAGTTCTGGCCCTGAAAACCCTGTATTACCGCATCATCGCGGCGGGTGATTCCTATAATGACACCACCATGTTGGCTGAAGCGGATGCCGGCATTCTGTTCAAGGCGCCACAAAATGTGATTGAGGAGTTTCCGCAATTCCCAGCAGTGCACTCCTATGAGGATTTGAAGAAAGAGTTTATCAAGGCCTCAAACCGTAATCTCTCGCTGTAAAACATCGATGCTGCCTGGCTCGCATCATACGGGCCAGGCAAATTCAGCAATCCCGCAAGACCTGTAACAACTTGCCAATTTTCTCTTCGGTTTCCTGAAATTCGTCCTCGCAAACAGAATCGGCAACAATGCCGCCGCCGGCCCAGCCGCGAATCTCATTGCCTTCACAGACAAAACTGCGAATAACAATATTGCTGTCCATACGGCCATTGGCTGACAGGTAAAATACGCTGCCGCAATAGGCGCCACGCCGGTGTGGTTCCAGTTCCGCGATAATTTCCATCGCTCGGCGCTTTGGCGCACCGGTAATAGAACCGCCGGGAAAACAGGCGAGCAATGCCTCAAAGGCACTGATGCCCTCATTCAGGCGGCCTGTTACCGTGCTGACCAGATGGTGCACGGTGGGAAAACTTTGCAACTCTAGGAGGGGGTCCGCACACACGCTCCCGGTAACGCAACACCGGCCCAGGTCGTTGCGTAGCAAATCGACGATCATTACATTTTCCGCGCGGTTTTTGGTGCTCTCCAGCAAACCCCGAGCAAGCTCCCTGTCTGCAGCGGGGGTGACGCCCCGCGCCGCAGTACCCTTGATCGGCTCTGTTCTCACCACGCCGTCATTAACGCTCAAAAAACGCTCAGGCGAAAAACACAGTAGTTGCTTGTCTTCAAACTCCATATAGCTGGAATAGGGCGCGGCGGCCACCTGGCGCAGACGCAGATAGGCAGCGAGGGGGCTGCCCTCAAAGGTCGCTAAAAATTCCCGTGTCAGATTCACCTGATAGCAGTCGCCGGCCCGGATATAGTCCTGCAGTCGTTCAAACGCTTTCCGATACGCAGTGTTACCCAGGCTGGAAGAAATTTCAGACGTCAGTTTGAAGGCATCCGTGTCTGCGCAGCTCAACGCTGCCGAACGGATTACGATTTCGGGGTAGGA
>JBFEVY010000369.1:0-3238 GCA_041546665.1 Spongiibacteraceae bacterium
GCAAATACGCGGTAGTTCGGCCACAGTTTGTGGTTACCTTCCAGGCTGTAGGCGTACCAGCTGTTTTCGAGGAAGATTCCTGTGGGCGCATCGGCTTCCAGGTAGCGCTCTGGAAGCTGGTCGTCGCCATCGCCAATGCCGAGGTAAGGGAAGTCCTCGCCATCGGCAACGGCAGTGCTGCGGGCGCCGCCGTCACTGCCGGTGCCCTTGATGCCGCCATTTGTCCACATATTCCATTCAAAGCCACCGCCGGCGACTTCTACCATCAGATCCCAGCTGTCGGAAGCGGTATCGCAATCAACGCCAGTTGCTGTTTCCAGATCATAGCAGGCTGAACCCAAGCCACTGCCGGCGCCAAAGGTGGCAACCCACTGAACCGGCGTGTCACTGAAGGCGTCTTCGCCTGCGTTCTGGATATAAAATTCCACGGTGACCGAGCGGCTGTCATCGGCATTTTTGGCGATATCCGTTACGTGGAATTTGGCAAAAGTACTACCATCGGCGCTTTTGAGCATATTCCAGGCGCTGGGCTGGGCATCCACAGTGTGATCCGGCGGGCCAGAGTACAGTGCCCAGGAGGTATCTCCTTCGAGGGAACCGTCAATCTTTGGTGAATTGGTATCGGCCATAAAGCCCAGGGCAGAGGCGTCGGTCACTGCTTCAAAGGCGGCTAACTCTGATGCTGCTGTCGCGTTCAGGAAGACGTCGTTTATCGGCGTTCCATCGGTTTGGTAAAATTCGTCCTGGGCATCTGCCAGTGCCGCGGTGACGCTGCCTGGACCAGAGGCGCCGCCATTGATCTTGGTTTTGGTGCGTTTGAAGGCGATATCCCATTCGGTGTTGGACTCTGCCTCTGCATCGGTTAGCTCGAGCACTTCACCGGTATTCAGGTCAAAGTAGGTGTACTTGTTTGCCGGGTCACTTGCCGGGGTGCCGGAGCCGCCGGCAGAGGCGTCAAATGACACAGACTTGTCTTCCGCATCTGCCCCGGCGGAACCGCCACCGCCAGAAGAGCCGCCACCGCATGCGGTGATCATTAGTGCGAGGGACGCGCTGGTCATCAGTTTATAGAAAGGTGCGTTCATGGTATTTCCCTGGGTTAGTTGTTTTTAAATTGCAGTCCGACGTAGAGGAAGCGGCCCTCTTCGGGGCGGTGATCCTGGTCTGCTGCGGCTGGGTCTTGATGTTCGTCGGTCAGGTTGTCGATACCGGCGAACAGCTTGAGTCGGGTGCTGTACTGAAAGTTGAACTTGAGATCGAGGCTGTGCCAGGCGGGTGATTCAATGTCGTTGTCGGCATCAACGTATTCTTCGCTCTGCCATTTGGCACGCAGTGTCAGGCTTGTCCGGTCGTCGGGTAGTGACCAGGCCAGGCCCGCTTGTATCTGGTGGTCGGGGCGGCTGGTGAGCTTGAGTCCGGTATTATCGTCTATGGCGTCGAGATAGCTGTAGCTGACGTCGCCATCGAGCCCCGACAGCAGGCTTGCGCTGTAGCTGATGTCCAGTCCCTGGGTTCGCGCCTCGGCAATATTGGTGTAGCGGTAGACGCTGTAAGTCAGTGCGCTGACTTCATCACCTTCGTAGAGCAGGGAATCGATCAGGTTGGAGATTTCATTGCGGTACAGGGAAATATCGAGGCGTGAACCGCCGGCGCCGATAATCTCCAATCCGAGCTGGTAACTGAGGGATTCTTCCGGGGCGAGTACGCCCGCGCCAGACAGGTCGATGTTGCCGGCCTGCTCGTCTTGCCACTGGTCCACTTCACTACCCAGCACGATATAACCGATGGAGCTGTGGTCAAAGATATAGCCACGCTCCTTCAGGTCGGGTACGCGATAGCCTTGGCCAATGCCCATGCGAATTCGCACTTCACTACTATCGAACCAGGTGTCGTTGAAGTACATAGCATTAACTTTTGCGGCGGTGTGGGCACCAAAGTCGCTGTCATCCTGAAAGCGAATCCCCGGAAGCAGTTCCCAGTGTTCACCAATAAAAATGTCGTGTTGGACAAAGGCCTCGATATTTTCGTGGTTGAGCTGTGGCAGAGTTTCTGACCGACCTTCGCGGGTTTGTTCCAGTTCGTTGTTGAACAGCACCAGGCCGGTGGTAAGAATTTGCCGCTCACCAATGGGCTGGTTGAATTGCAGCTCAAACTTGTCGAAATTCAGTGTGGCGTGACGTTGTCCTTCGACCACATCGCCGGTGGCATTGACGTCCAGCGCAGTCTGGTCGTCGAGTTTCTCGGTAACAAAATAGACCGACAGTGCAGATTCGCTGGCAAAGGTTTTATCGAAATTCAGTGAGTGGGTTTGCTTTTCCACCACTTCGGTTTTGGTTTTTTTTATCACGCCGGTGCCGGGGAGAAACTCTCCGGTCAAGCGAGACAAGTCCTCTTCATAGCGCGCCGGTTTATAGGAAAGGCGCGTACCGTCATCAAACTGGTAGCCCAGTTCCAGATCCAGATTCCATTTCCCACCCTCGTCTCCGGTGGTGGTATAGGTATCCGGGTCGAGGTCGAAGCCGTCGCTGTCCCTCAAATCGTAGGAGAGCGAGGTATACCAGGCATCGCCCTTATAGTCGCCGCTGAGTGCGATGTGCCGGGCGGCGGCTTCGCTGCCACCGAGATTCTTGTCCCCCCAGCTGCCGACATCCACCGTAGTGGAATAGCTCAGGCCGGGTTCCGGATTTCGGGTGATAATATTGACCACACCGCCCATCGCAGAGCTGCCATACAAGGCGGAGGCCGCACCTTTGACCACTTCGATGTGATCGATTTCCGAGACGCTCAACTGACTCAAGTCTACGGTGGAGCCGGTAGAGGGGGAGACCGGGCGGCCATCGATCAAAATCAATACACGATCCGCGCCCACGCCCTGCATTGCAATTTCGTAGCCGCTTTTGCCGTGAATTTTGTTGAGGTGAACGCCGGGGTGATAGCGCAGCGCTTCCACCAGATTCCGGGCGTGGATGGTCTCCAACTCGACGCGACTGATAACTTCGGTGCGCACTGGCACATCGCGCAGTTCGCGTTCGGTGCGGGTGCCGGTCACGACGACGGTCTCCAATTTATCCGGTGACGGTGACTTTGATACCGGGCTTTCCGTGAGCTGAGCGAAGGCGGTCTCACTCAAAGCGAGCATGCAAAAGGGCAGTAATGTGAGGGGGGAGTAACGCAAGCTCTCGCTCTCTCTGTGAAATTTGAGTTGTTAAAAGACGCGCCTGTGTTCAGGTGCGGTCGC
>JBFEVY010000270.1:0-5019 GCA_041546665.1 Spongiibacteraceae bacterium
ATGTCGTCCTGGCGTGCTTTTGCGGTCATAAATACCACCGGGACCTTGATGAGTTCGGCATTTCCCTGCAATGCTCTGAGGGTGTCGGGGCCATCCAGTTTTGGCATGATGGAGTCCAGCAGCACAAGCTGTGGTTTGAAGCCCTCAACGCACGCCAGTAGTTCCTCGCCATTACGGCAGGACTTCACAGTCAGCCCGGCGACGTTTACCAGGGCGATTTCAACGAGCTGGCGAATATCGTCTTCATCCTCGGCGTAAAGAATTCTTTCCAGGCGTGGGAGCGCGCTCATGTAGCTTGTTCCCCCTGTTGTTCCCGCTTGGGTAGGTCGATATGAAATTCGGTACCCTCACCATTTTGTGTCTCAAAGGAGAGGGTGCCGTTGTGTTTGTCGACAATGGATTTGGCGATATACAGGCCAAGCCCGGTGCCGCCCTGAGGAGTGTTGGTCTTTGCCTGGGAGAATTTTTTGAATATGCGATTGTGGAACTCCTCTGGAATCCCGTCGCCTTGGTCGCGAATGCTGATGCGGATTTGTCGGTCATCTTCGCGGGCGAGGATTTCCACGGTGCTCCCCGCGGGGGAAAATTTGGCGGCATTAGACAGGATATTGCCCATGACCTGCATCATGCGGTTTGGATCAACGTCGACATAGGTTGTTGAGGGGCATTCCTTGAGTGCAAACGTGACATTGTATTTGCTGGCGTAGGTCTGGTTGTCGTTGATTGCGGTTTCCAGAAACTGGCGCAGTGGAATGCGGTTGATGCTGACATCCATCTCACTCGCTTCGAGTTTTGCGGCATCGAGGATGTCGTTGATCAGTAAGAGGACGCGCTCGCTGTTCTTGCGGGCAATGTCGAGAAGCAGGTGGGTCTCCTGGGGAACCGAGTCGTTGGTGTGTTCAATCAGCTCCAGGGCGGCCTTTATCGAGGTGAGCGGTGTTCGCAGCTCATGGCTGACGGTGGCAATAAACTCCTCTTTGACCTTCTGTTCGTGAACCTCCCGCATGGCCTGTTGCAGCTTTGCTTCGGTTTCCTTGCGCTCGCTGATATCGCGAACAATGCCGGTAAACATTCGTTTGCCGTTGATGCGCATTTCACTAACGGCAAGGTCGAGTGGGAATTCTGAACCGTCTTTGCGCAAACCGCGCACTTCCCGGCCGATACCGATCACCTTTTTTTTGCCGGTTTCGAGGTAGTTGGCGAGGTACTGGTCGTGTTGGGAGCGGTAGGGGTTGGGCATGAGCATAGCGATATTCCGACCGATAAGCTCGTCCTGAGCATAGCCAAAGATACGCTCTACAGAGGGGTTTACCGTCTCGATCAATCCTTGGTCGTCAATCGTGACGACACCGTCAACGATGTTGTCGACAATGGCGCGCGTACGACTGAGCAGGTCATCGTAGGTTGCCTGATCGCTCATTAGCTTCCTGCATTTTTTTACAATTATTGAGGCCGCCAGTTTAGAAAGCCTAGAGCACGCTGATAACTCGGATATGTACTTATAATTTGGCGGTATTTTGATGATTATCCGAGGATTTTTGTCGACTTTAGTGGAAGTCGTGGGAGGGGTTGGTGATGCCGATAGCATCGCTGAGGTCGGTGATGTGCATGGCAATAATATGGATCACCGCAGTGCCTTCGTTTTGGCTGCGCTGTAAACGCCCTTTTACCTGTAATAGCTGGCCCTGCAAAATAGCCTGGCGAAACTGCTGTTGAATTGCCGGCCAAACCACAATATTGCTGTTTCCGGATTCATCCTCCAGGGTAATAAACAGGACACCGGAAGCGGTGCCCGGACGCTGGCGACAGCTCACCATGCCAGCGACACTGATAAAGCGGCCATCTTCAATATGCGGGAGTTCCTCTGCGCGGCGGCAGTGGCAGAAGGGTTGCTGTTCACGAACCAGGGCCAGCGGATGGCGACGCAGGCTGAGGCCGGTGTAGCGGTAATCGCTTTGAATATCCTCTTTTTCCGTGGGCGCTGGCAATGTGGCTTGCGCCGGCGGTGACAGAGTATTTTCAAAGAGCGAGTGCTTGTGTAGTGGCACTCGCAGTTGCCAGAAGGTGTCAAAGCGGTGTGCTGAGAGGCTGTTAAAGGCATCGGCGCGGGCCAGGGCTTCTCTGGCCTGGCGGCCGAGGCCACTGCGCTGTTGAAAGTCGGCGATGGAATAAAACAGCGCCTTTTTCCTGGCTTGGCAGAGTTGTTCGGCATCGCCTTTGCTGAGCCCTTTTACCAGGCGCAGTCCCAGTCTCAGTGCCAAGGCTGGCTGGTCGGTGGCGGTGTCTTCCAGCAAGTGATCCCAACTGCTGTGGTTGATGCAGGGGGGGCGGAGTTCAACGCCGTGTCGGCGTGCGTCCTGACAGAGCTGGGAGGGGGAGTAGAAGCCCATGGGTTGGCTGTTGAGCAGGCCGCAGTAAAACTCTGCCGGATAGTGGCGTTTTATCCAGGCCGAGCTGTAGGCCAGCAGGGCAAAGCTGGCGGAATGGGATTCGGGAAAACCATAGGCGCCAAAGCCCTTCATTTGGCTGAACAAGCGCTCGGCGAAGGTCTGGGAGTGCCCACGTTCGAGCATGCCAGTGATCAGTTTTTCCTTAAAGGTTTCCAGGTCGCCATTGCGGCCCCAGCTAGCCATGGCGCGGCGTAGCTGGTCGGCTTCGCCACCGCTGAACCCTGCGGCGACCATGGCGAGTTGAATCACCTGCTCCTGGAAAATGGGTACCCCAAGCGTGCGCTGCAGGACGTTTTCAATATCCGGGCTGTCGTAAGTGACGGGTTCCAGACCCTGGCGGCGTTGTAGAAAGGGATGGACCATGCCGCCTTGAATCGGCCCTGGCCGGACGATGGCGATCTGGATGACCAGGTCGTAAAAACGGCGTGGTTGCAGGCGCGGCAACATGGTCATCTGGGCACGGGATTCCACCTGAAAAACCCCAATACTGTCGGCCTGACAGAGCATTTCGTAGGTCGCGTTGTCTTCCCCGGGAATATCCATAAGGCCGACGGGTTTGCCCTGCCGCTGGCTGATCAGTGCCAGGCTTTTGCGCAGGGCGCTTAACATGCCCAGCGCCAGTATATCGATCTTCATCATTTGCAGGCTTTCCAGATCTTCCTTGTCCCACTGGATGATGGTGCGTTCGGGCATGGCCGCATTTTCCTGTGGTACCAGGCTGGCGATGGGCTCGCGACTGATAACAAAGCCGCCGACATGTTGGGAGAGGTGGCGGGGAAAGCCAATAATTTCCCCCGTTAATCGGATAAACAGCTGGATCGTCGGCGCGTCGAGACTGATCTGACTTTCACTCAGGCTTTGGGCGAGCATATCCTGCTTGTCCCACCAGGCCATATTGCCGGACATACGGTTGAGTAACTGTTCGTCCAGACCCAGCGCGCGGCCGACGTCGCGAATGGCGCTGCGGCGGCGGTAGGTGATCACGGTGGCGGCGAGGGCGGCGTGGCTGCGGCCGTATTTTCGATAAATATACTGAATGACTTCCTCGCGCCGTTCGTGTTCAAAATCAACATCGATATCCGGGGGTTCATCGCGCTCCCGGGAGATGAAGCGTTCAAACAACAGTTGGCTGCGGGAGGGGTCTACCTCGGTGATCATCAGGCAGTAACAGACGGCGGAATTTGCAGCGGAGCCGCGGCCCTGGCAGAGAATATTCTGGTTTCGGGCAAATTGGACGATATCGTAAACCGTCAGGAAATAGTGTTCATAGTGCAGCTCGGCAATAATGGCGAGTTCCCGCTCCAGGGTGTCGACGACGCTTTCAGGAATACCGTCAGGCCAGCGTTTGCGCGCTCCCATTAAGGTCAATTCGCGCAGGAACTCGGTGACATTGTGCCCCTTGGGAACGACTTCATCGGGATACTGGTAGCGCAGTTCGTCGAGCTCAAAATGGCAGCGCTGGGCAATGCGGCTGCTTTCTTCGAGTAAGGCCTGGGGGTAGTGACGTTGCAGTAACGAGAGCGGCTTGAGGTAATGCTCACTGTTGGCCTCAAGCTGGCGGCCCAGTTGCTGTACCGGTTGGCCGAGACGAATGGCGGTCAGGATATCCTGTAGGGGTTTGCGCTGCCGGTGGTGCATCAGAATACGCCCGCAGCCCACCATGGGTATGCTGTGACGCCGGGCGAGTTCGTAGTGTTTAAGATAATCGTGATATTGCTGAGCTTGGCAGCTCAGGGTGACGGCCAGCCACAAACGGTCGTCAAAGTGGCGTTTTAACAGCGCGGCATGTTGTGGGTGGTCGGGGTGGGAAATATCGGCCGGCCACAGTGCCAGACATTCACGGCAGTAACGTGTGATATCGGAAAAATGCAGTCGGTAACTGCCCTTGGCGCTGTGTAAACGACCGTGGCTGATGATACTGCACAGCTCAGTGTAAGCCCGACGGTTGGGGGCCAGCAGAATCAGCTCGATGCCATCCTGTAACTGAAAGCTGGCGCCGCAGATCAATTTCAGGCCCTGGTTTTCAGTGCCTTTCAGTTGTTTGCAGGCCTGCCAGGCGCGAACGATACCCGCCAGTGAGCACTCGTCGGTGATCGCCAGTGCTTGGTAGCCCAGTGCGGCGGCCTGTTCAACAAGTTCTGCAGGGTGAGAGGCACCACGCAGGAAGCTGAAATTGCTGAGGCAGTGCAGTTCGGCATAGTTCATAACAGTACGCCTCAGCCGAACAAGCCGTGCAGGTACCAGTGCCTGTTCAGGCAGTCCCAATACAGCCAGCAATAACGACCGTCCTGGTGTTTGGCAATGTAATAGTCCCGGACCTGGCGCTGTTGCCACCATTGATTGTCCAGTCGCTCCGGACCTTGCAGCAGACTCAGTGGACCTTGCCAGTAAGGCTGGCCATCATATTGTTCGAGCTTCTGAGGGCAGGGCAGCAGCCAACTGGGGCGGAGCCCTTCCGGCAGCAGAGCCTGTGTGTCTGGAATGGCCTGGGGGCAATCACCGGTAACGCCGCCATTGCTTTCGGGAAGGTGGCTGTTTTGCAGAGTGAGTTGGTGATAACAGTCATCCC
>JBFEVY010000086.1:0-11461 GCA_041546665.1 Spongiibacteraceae bacterium
ACCACTCGCACTTTAAACTCCGTAGAATATTCTACGACACGTTCATCACTGTTTATCTTTGCCATTAGGACACCTACCTCTTGATTAAGGTAGGCGTCTACTTAATGGGGGAAGGTTTCCCAGCGGAATGGCAATCCCAGCCGAAGGCGACAACACCGCCTTGTTATGCATTACTGGCCACCTCGCGAGCAACCAACTCTGCCAATGCATTTAAATTGTTTTTTAATTCCCAAGCTCTTTCAAAATAGGTATGGACATCAGAGTCTAATAGGCCATGCCGTTCTAACATTGTTTCTTCAATACGGTCTGAAAGTAGCTGATATATATTGTGTGTTAAATAATTCCTTTGCGTTTTTACTAATTTTAGATGTGGAACCAAATCTTTAAGTTCTGGATGGCTTTCTGCATGTGAAATAAGCCTGCCAAGGGTAGCATTTTTGAAGGCCGGAGATTGGCCGCTCCGCTCAAGTACTTGGATAAGAATGCTTTCTAACTTCCCGGCAGATAAGACTACCCGTCCTAGCTCAGCACAAAATTCCTCGCTTTGATTCAAAAGATGAAAGAATTCTAAACCTTCTACTTCCTTGCCTTCATACATATGCATAACGCCCCGCTAAACGGCGAGCGTTAGCGAGTCCGGTGGAGGCCACGCTTTTTGTGGCCGGAACGAATTTGAGCGGTTTGTTATAACGCTTTGTAGTAGCCATTATGAGATAGCTGCAAGGTTCTTAGTAATGGGTACTGCTCTGGTATTGCATTTTTTGCAACGATGCCACAGGCAACTACTTTTTCCCGTATTTCAGCTAATAGCTCATCAATAGATACTATTTTAGCCCCGGCTAGGAAGTCTCGATCTTTAGGGTGAGAAATAAGCACAGCAACTTGCTCTATTTCTATGTTTGAGTCGAGCCACGTAAAAACCTCGCTGAGAATATACTTTCTTGCGGAGGTAAACTTTTTAGTGAATCTCTCTTCTCGTTTCGCCCATGAATGTGCATCAATTGATGGTTCAAGGTGTATCAAATGACCAGTATGGGGATCGAAGGCTATTACATCCAGCTCCATTTCCCAGCCACCATGACTGAGCTTGCCTACCTTGATATTTCGTTTTACCAAGTAGCCTTTCCAGTCATAGTATTCAGCTATCAAATTTTCTAAATGAGACATGACTTCCCTGAGTTATAACATTTGTATAACAAGCGCGCTCGGTTTGTCAGGCACATCTCGCCCCCAAGACGCTCACATCTCATTGATTTATCGAAATTAAACAGAAAAGACATAATTAGCCGCGTTTTGGGAAAGCGTGCATGCCTTATATATCGCTGGGGAGGGGTCTATATGCATTGCCTCACATTCCTTATGTAGTTGTTTTCCATAGCTATCTTTCTAAATCACTATGGAAAACGGTGCATCCATTACCGACAAACCGAGCATAAATCCAAGCGAGCAAAAAATATACTGTATAAACATCCAGCAACCACCTTCTCCCCTGACTTATGAATCTCTATTTTTTGCTATTGGCAAATTCCTGTCAGCCTACCAAGGTACGGTTGAGCCGACACCCCACTTGCGCCCCACACAGCCTCCACTACTTGGGTGAGCCTGCAATCGACGAACCCACGCTATACTTTGTCGGTCCACCGCGACACCTTTTCGGCTTTTCCCCACCTTGAGCTTTTGCGTCACTGGGATACTATGGCCGTAAGAAACAAAATTCGGTCTACCTTCTTTATATGAATAAACGTTGCCAGAAATGAGCCCCCTACAAGTCGCCTTACCGGTTTTTGGGCTCTCCCAATGCCTGATTATTCTGATCGTGTTGCTGCGCGACTGCCGCCGCTACAGTCAGGCCCGCATTTTTACCCTGTTATTGCTGTGTTGCCCGGCCTACCTGATCTATCCGCTGGTAGCGGGCTTGAGTTTGCCTTACCGCCTGGGCGTGGAATCCGTCCGCACCGCCCTGCCGGGGATGGTGTGGCTGGTCAGCTACAGTCTTTTTACTGAACGCTTCAAACTCAAGCCCTGGCATTGGTTGATTGTGGCGTTTACCGTGACATTGCCGTTGATCGGCGGGCTATTGGGCGGCAGAGAGGCTTTTCGGGCCGAGGGCCGAAACCTGGAGATGTGGCTTTGGTGGCATATACCCCAGTGGACCGAGGTACTTTTGCTCAGCCACGCCTGTTACCTGCTGCTGTCGCGATGGCGCGGCGATCTGGTTGAAGCGCGCCGCTCCCTGCGGGTGCTGGTGGTGGGCATGGTGGTCGCCTATACCGCCACGGTGGTGTTCGTAGAGCAAATGCTGGGCAATAACTCCAAGGTGATGGACTGGCGCCTTTTTGTGGTGTTCGACCTGCTGCTGGTGGCCCTGAATCTGGTATTGCTGCAATGGCGTCACACCGAGCTGTTTGTTGAAACCGATACTAGAGCCCCTAGCCTCGCCGGCAACACGCCTCCGCCAGTGAAAGCCGGGCTTGAGCTAGTGGCAGACAATACCGCCGCCGTGGCGCAACGCAGCGAGGAGGCGCGCGCCGAGGATGTGGCGCGCTTGACCGAGCTGATGAATGCGGGCGCCTACCGCCGGCATGGGCTGACCATTGGCGAGCTGGCCGAAGAACTGGACTGGCAAGAGTACCGGCTGCGTCGTTTGATCAACGGTCAGTTGGGTTACCGCAACTTCAATGATTTTCTCAACCAGTACCGAATCGCCGAGGCCGCTCGGCGGCTGCGAAATCCCGCCGACAGCCAGTTGCCGGTACTGACCATCGCGCTGGATACCGGTTATCGCTCATTGAGTTCCTTCAACAAGGCCTTCAAGGAGGAGTTTGAGCAAACCCCCACCAGTTACCGCAAAGCCCAAGCCGACTCGCCGGCCGAGTGCAAAACCTCCTGATTTGTACAAAAAACAAACAAATTTAGCCAAAAAAAGCTGACGAATTCTGAAATTGCCCCATTTTCTTCCGGATTTCGGGAGTTTCTTCCCCCACAACAACGGTAGTCTCGATAACTAGAGAACTGAGCAGCGTCATTTAAGACGCGCTGCAACCATCCCCCCTAAATAGAATTAAAACAACATCCAATGGGTCATTGGCCCCGGATGATTATTGGAGGTATTGAGAGTGTCCGGACTTCGAAAATTGCTTTTAGCACTGCCAGCCTGTTTTGCCCTGGCGAGCCCTGCACAGGGCGACGACGCCGGTGCCTCACTGTACGCAGGCTGCGCAGGCTGTCACGGCGCCAAGGGTGAAGGCGTGACCGCCATGAATGCCCCTCAGCTAGCCGGGCAACAAGCGGACTATCTGAGCCGTCAATTAATGCATTTTCGCAATGGCAGCCGCGGCGCCAACGCTGAGGACAGTTTCGGTGCCCAAATGCGCGCCATGGCCGCCACACTCCCAGATGATGCCGCCGTATCCGCAGTAAGTACTTACCTTTCCAGTTTAAAACCCGTCGCCAACACCGCCGCCCTGACAGATGCCGACCCGGTGCAGGGCGAGGCTCAGTACAAAGCCAAATGTAATGCCTGCCACGGCCTGAAGGCCGAGGGCAATGCCGCACTGGGCGCCCCAATGCTATCTAGCCTGGACAGTGCCTACCTGATCCGCCAGCTCCAGCACTACCAGAGCGGAGTTCGCAATACCGGCGACCGCTACAGCAAGCAAATGGCCATGATGGCTCGCACCCTCGCCAACGAAGCACAGTTGCGTGATGTGGTCGCCTTTATCGTTTCGCAGCAACCTGGCAACTGATTATGGCAACGCGCTGGCACGCAATTCACACTCTCGGGAAACTGGCTCTGCTGGGGACAGCGGCTACCGCGTTGATCACCCTGGTGTTTAATGTTCCCCGCAGCTCAGCCGTGGTCGACAGCGATCCGGCCGCCACCAACACAGCCGCCCCCCAGGCGGATTCTGCCATTACGCTAACCGAGTACTGCCCACCGGGCTTTGAGCTTATCGACAGCGGCGTGTGCAAGCTGCGCAGCCTGTACCAGCAATATGAATCACTTCAAAACCACGGTGTTGGCGGCCTGAAAACCGCCCTGCCCGCCGTGCGCGATGGCTTCACGCCCGCCGAAATAGACCTCGGCCGCTACCTGTTCTTTGATCCGGCACTGTCCGGCGACGGCACCCTGTCCTGCGCCAGCTGTCACGAGCCCGACAAGGGCTTTGCCGACGGCCGCGGCCGCAGTATCGGCATTACCGGTGAACCGGTCAGCCGTTCGGCACCCAGCCTGTGGAATATGGCGTTCTGGGACAAGTTTTTCTGGGACGGCCGCGCCACCACGCTGGAGGAGCAGATGCTGGGGCCGCTCTACAGCCCGGTAGAAATGGGCACCACGCCAGACAAGCTGCTCACCACACTGAATGCGATTCCCGATTACCGCAGACTGTTCGCCCAGGCCTTCCCCGAGGCAAAAGGCAAACCCATTAGCCTGGAACAGATTTACAAGGCCATTACCGCCTTTGAAACCTCGCTGATTTCTCTCAACAGCCGCTACGACCAGTACGCGCACGGTTACTTCGACGCGCTCACGGAAGACGAGAAGGCCGGCATGAACGTCTTCCGCTCTTTTGTTGCCCGCTGCGCCGAATGCCACACCCCGCCGCTGTTCAGCAATCGGGAGATTGCCGTGATCGGCACACCGGACCCCGAAGGTATGCCCTTTGACCCCGGTGCAGGCGCGATTACCGGCAACCCCACGCAACGCGGTGGCTTCAAGGTGCCTTCACTGCGCAACATCGACCTGACCGCGCCCTATATGCACTCCGGCCGCTTCAGCAATTTGCGTGACGCCGCGGAGTTCTACACCAAGGGACGCGGCCACGCCGTGCCCGAAGGCGAGAACTTGTCGCTGCACTGGCACATCTGGGAGCCGAAATTGACCGACGACGAACTGGATCGCCTGGTCGATTTCATGAAGACGCTTACCGACGAAAGTTTTAAACCGCGCACCCCGCAGCGGGTGCCCTCCGGGCTGACGCCCATTACACATCAACCCGAAACCGAGCTTACCTTAACCTCAGCTTCAATAATTCACAGGGAAACACCATGAATAAGCCAAGCAAGATAATTGCATTATTCGTCGCGGTCGGCCTGTTCGGCATCGGCCTGTACGTTGGCCAGCAGCAGGGCGACAACCGCGATCAGGTCGTGGGCAGTTCCGACCGCTACAGCCCGACCGATTCCGCCGAAACCGCAAGCCGCATCGTTATGCCGGCAGTGCCCGACCCCAACGGTGAAGTCCATATTGTTAAGGACGGCGAGTCCATTCAGGAGGCCGTTGCCAAGGCGAAGCCCGGCGATACCATCAAGGTTATGCCCGGCACCTATGTGGAAACGGTGTACATCGACAAAGACAATATTACCCTGAGCGGTGTCGTGGAAGCAGGCAAACGCCCGGTACTGGAAGGCGAGGGACACCTCAACGACGCGATTCTTTACTCGGGCAACGGCATTATTGTGGAGAACTTCCTCATTACCCATTACAAGGGTAATGCGATTATGGGCCAGGCCGGCAATAACTTTGTGATCCGCAACAATATTGTTGTCGACACCGGCGTTTACGGCATCTTCCCCCAGCTCGGTAAAAATGGCCTGATCGTACACAACGTACTGTCCGGCATTGAAGACGCGGCAATCTACGTGGGCATGAGCGACAATATCCACGTCGCCCACAACGAAGTTTTCGATAACGTTGCCGGTATCGAAATTGAAAACACCCGCCACGCGATTGTCGAAAACAACTACGTTCACGACAACACTGGCGGCATTCTTGCCTTCATTACCCCAGGCCTGCCGATTAAAACCTGCTACGACGTGATCATTCGAAACAACTTTGTGGTGAACAACAACCATGAGAACTTTGGCGCACCGGGCTCTATTGTTGCCGGCGTTCCCCAGGGTAGCGGTATTGTTATTATGGCCGCCGATGAAGTGACCATTGAAGGCAACCAGATCAGCGGCAACCAGAACGCGGGGATCATCATTACCGACCACGCCAACCTCGGCAACCTGACCATGGATCCCGAGTCTGAGCCCAACCCCGACCAGGTGGCCATTCTCGATAACCTGATGTTTGACAACGGAACCCAGCCGATCCCCGAAATCAAGGCACTGATGGTTACTAAGCTGGTTACAGGCAACCCGGATATTGTTCGCGTAGGCCCGAGCAAAGACAGCTGCATTCTCAACCGTGACCGCTATATCACCGCTGGCATCAACGATTTCGCAACCTGCGGCTTTGAAACCACCATGGAAACGGTCAGCTACCTGTCGCCTGAGCCCGTAGCACCCCGCACCTTTGAAGTGGCCGAGCGCGGCAAAGCGGTCTACTACGGTGTCTGCACCGGCTGCCACGCCTACAACGTGCGCATGATCGGGCCGCCGACCCAGATCATTCAAGCCATGTATATGGACAACCCTGAAGGGTTGGCCGAATTCATCGCCGCACCAGTGAAAAAACGTCCCGACTATCCAGAAATGCCCAGCCAGGCCTATCTGGATGAAGAAACGCGATTGGCGGTAGCGAAGTTTATGCTCACCACCGAGAAGTGATTTGCCACTGGGGGCTGCCGTTAGGCAACCCCCAGTGGTAGTAGTAATCCACGACGCAACCCGGAGATATTGATGAACAAAGCGAACTGTAAGTCTGTCATCCCCACCCTGCTTGTACTCCTCACCACGCCGGCCTTTGCCATGGATCTATCTTTAGAAGAGGTCGTCGTTACCGCCCAGAAACGCGTTCAGGACGCGATGACGGTGCCGGTTACGGTAGACACCTTTTCTTCGACAGATGTCGAGAAGACCGGCGCCCTGGTACTGGAAGATATGCAGGACTACATTCCCGGGTTCCAGGTCGGTAAAGACGTGCACGGTGGCGGCGTCACCCAGGCCGAACTCATTGTCCGCGGTGTGGAAACCTCCAGCATCAGCACCGGTGGTGACCCCTCGGTAGCCACCTTCTACGACGAGGTTTATCTGCCCAGAGCCGCGACCACCGTTGCCTTTTCCGACATGGAACGCATCGAGGTACTCAAAGGCCCGCAGGGCACTCTGTTCGGCCGCAATGCCGCTGCTGGCGTAGTCAACATGATTCCCAACGCCCCCGGCGAAGAACTCGAAGGCATGCTCTCCGCACGCCTGGGCAACTACAATCTGCAACGCTATGAGGCGATGGGGAATGTCTCCTTTGGCCCGGTGTCGCTCAGGGTCAACGCCCTCACCAACCAGCGCGACGCCGTCATTGATAACTACGGTCCCTCCAACAGCGACCCGCGCGAGCAGGACAACCAGGCCGCCCGCATCGCCCTGCGCTGGGATGCCATGGAGTCACTGACCCTGCAACTCGCCTACGACTACGACAAGGTCGACAACGGTCCCAAAGCGGTTTTAGGCGTACTCAATGACCGCAGCAACTTCCCTGACCCCCGCGATCGCAAACTCAATACCGATGTTGAGGGCGGACGCGAAACCCGCGACATGGACGCCCTGACTGCAAAAATCATCTGGGACATCAGCGACCGCTGGTCAGCAAAACTAATCACCAGTTACCGCCAGTTCGAGACCTTCAACCTGCAGGATGAAGACGGCACCGGCGACTACGATGTCTACGTCGATACCAACAACATCGAAGATTCGGATATTTTCTACAACGATCTCCAGATCAATTTCTCCGGTGATTACCTCGATCTGGTACTGGGCATGAACAGCAGCTCGGAGAACACCTACCAGCGCACCGACCTCGACTACAGCACCGCCGCTGCCGTCGCCCTGGCCTCAACCCAGATTGGGCTCCCGCCCGACCTGATCAATACACTGGCTGGCCCGTTCTACAACAACAGCTATGGCCAGGAGAGCATGATCAACACCGGGGACTTCCAAAGCTTCGGACTGTATACCGACGCGGACTTCACCCTGACCGACCGCTTTAACGTTATCGTCGGCCTGCGTTACAGCCAGGATGAAAAAGCCTTCAGTTGGCACGCACCGCATTCCGACTTCATCCTTGCGCAGATACTGGGCGAAAACCTGATTTTCAACACCGAAAACAACGAGCGCGAAGACGGTTCTGACAAATGGAGCAAGGTGACCGGCCGCCTGGTGGGCAACTTCCAGATAACCGACAGCGCGATGGTCTTTGCATCCTACTCCACCGGCTATAAGTCAGGGGGCTACGACTCACTCAACCCCGGCACCCGCCAGGCACCCCTGCAGCCTGAAGAAGTGGATAACTTTGAAGCTGGCGTCAAAGGCGACTTCTTCACCGGCCACCTGCGCACACAGTTGTCAGTATTCAAAATGATTATCGACAACCGCCAGGAAAACATTGAATCGCAACAGCCCGGCTCAGGCGCGGCGGTCTACACCATCATCAATACCGACGAGGACTATCAGGGCCTTGAATTGACCCTCGACTGGTTGATTACCGACGACCTGCGCACCGGGCTGATCTACACCTACCGCAATCAGGACTCCAAGCGCGAACCCCACTACGACGCCCAGGCGGTATACCAGGAGGCCGAGGAGGTGAACACCGTCTCGCCCCAGGATATCACCCTGACGCTTGACTGGTCACCGGCGGTGTCCTTCGGCAGTTTGTTGTTCCACCTCGATTACATCTATAAGGAAAACGTCGACGCAGAAGACGAAGACCATCTGGATATTTTTTACGACGTACCGGGTTACGGCGACGACACCCAGCTGCTTAACGCCCGCATTCAATGGGAATCCAATAGCGGTATTTACCAAGCGGCGCTATGGGGACAGAACCTAATGAACGACGATACCATTTCCCGCCCCGGCGGACTGACCGCCGACCTGCTGGGCACCTACCACGTGGGCGTGATTGACCCACTGACCTACGGTATCGATCTTAAATTGAGATACTGATAATACTCGCCGCCTGACAGTCACAACGTACTGAGGGCGGCTGAAAACTCAAGATCAATCTGAAAATACGATGCCATGACTACTTAACCACTGCTCGTCCAATTGCCATTGCACCCGGTCAACTGTCGGCGCACTCTCAATAAGTTTTTTCGCCGATGATTGCAGCTCTGCCAGATGGTGTTGCGCCACAAAGAAACGATCATCGGTAACGGACACGCCCTGCAAGGCGGGGTCAATGACTTTGATAACCTCCGGCACTGAGACTTTTGCCGAACGCGGAGACGTCATCACCGCAACCCCATTGTCCACACTCAACACACGAAATTGGTAGGGATAGTTCTTGAGCTGTTCGTCTTGTTGAAGCATCGCATTCAGCTCTCGAACATCCGAGGGCTCATAGAGTACCTTCACTAAGCCCGCTATCACCAGCAAACCAAGAATAGCGATATAAATTTTAAGCCCACGACTCATGCTTCCTTCCTTTCACGCACCATTTCTCTAGGCATTATCTTATATCGGAAGCACTAAGACACCTCCAATACAGGGAATGCGCCAATACACTACCGGCCGTTCACCCCTCCAACAACCCTAAAACGGCAGCGCAGAACTACGCCAATGTCACTATTGACTATATACAGAAAGTAGGACTAAAGTCTGGCTGTCGACTACCGGGAAGGACGATAGTCATTCACTCTATAAAACAAGGAACGTACATGTCTCGTACTCTTAAAGCTGTACTTGCCTCCGGGCTATTCTCACTCACCACCGCCATAGCCATTGCCGACGAGGCAGTTGGAGAAGCTACCGGCGATTCATCATCAACAACTAGCCAAGCCACCGAAACCCAGCAGGCGGCGCCGGCACAAACTGCAAAAGTACCTGGCTCAGGACCAAATCCCTTTTCTGACTGCGGTATTGGAGCAGCACTTTTTGCCAACACGAAGTGGGCTGCGGTGACCTCGAACATCATTTGGGATGTGGGCATAACAGCCATAACATCAGCAACTGCCAGCCCGGAAACCTGCTCAGGCAAACGTCTGGCAACAGCTCAGTTTATTAATGATAACTATGATCTTCTCGTGGAAGAACTTGCGCTGGGAGAAGGACAACACCTTTCAGCCATGATGAAAATCATTGACTGCCCCGCAGCGGCGCAAGGTGCAGCGATCTCTGGAATGCGTACTGAAATGAACCATATGCTATCCAGTGAAAGCTATTCATTAAAATCACCGATTGAAAAGGCATCGGATTACTATTTTATGGTATCTGATTCTGCAACTAATACCTGCGGCCGCGGCGTCTAATCTGTACTGAGTGGCACTCCCTCAAACAGGAAGTGCCACCTCCCCCCTCTTTTTTAAAACAGCAGTTAATCTCATGAGCTTTAGCCGAGCAGCGCTATTTGCTGCCTTATTTATTTCGATGTCCGCCTTCGCCAGCACCGTACCCCAGGCCCCATCCACTCTCGAAGAATTGGCAAAAAGCTGGACGTGGCGAGCGCTACTACATTATTCGGGAGAAAAGAGTGACGTCATTTCCCCTGAGTTTTTCCTGTCCGACCAGGGCGCAACAGACGCTCTATCGGAACTTATCGTCGACCTGGAAGCCTTCGCCGCGCCCGCTGATCAACAACCGGACAACCACGCACAGTGCCAATTTCCTGCTCGCTTTCGCTGGCTTCAGTCACAGCTGGATTTAACGCATATAAAACAGATTGCTTGCCCTGCGTACGCTATGTTTTCACAGCATGAGCAATCACGTTCCGTGAGCATTATTTTAGCCACGGGGTATTTGGGAAATCCCGCCTCGTACTATGGCCACCTGTTACTCAAAGTAAATTCAAAGGAAAGCCAAGTTACAAGCAGCCTGCTTGATCAAACAATAAACTACGGCGCCATTGTGCCGAAGAATGTCGATCCGGCTTCATATATGATTAACGGAGTGATTGGTGGCTATGACGGAGGGTTTTCAAGTACTCAGTATTACGTTCACAACCACAACTATGGCGAAAACGAGCAACGAGATCTTTGGGAATTCGAACTAGACTTAGATGAATCTCAAAAGATGATGCTTATCTCACACTCATGGGAAATGTTAGGAAAAAGGCATAAATACTTTTTTTTCAAGAAAAACTGCGCCTATCGAATGGCGGAACTGATTGAAATTGCGATCAGCAAGGATATTGTGCCCGTTGGCAACGCATACACAATACCCCAGGCACTAATACAAAAGCTGTCTGCCATGAAAAATGGTGAAGCCCCTTTAATCAAGTCAGCACATTACCGTCCTTCCCGGCAAAGTCGTTTTTATCAACGCTTTCAAGATTTATCAAAATCCGAGCAAAACAACTTGAAAAAGGCGATCCACCAAATCGGCTTTTTCAACACAAGTTCATTTACTTCGCTTGCACATAGCGAAAGGCGCCAAGTCCTTCTCACCGTAATCGACTATTACCAATACACACAAAAAACGGACTCGCCTCAATATAAAAACGCACTACAGCAACTACTCGCCCTTCCTCCGGCCAAAGATGATTTTGCAGCGATCATACCTACATCCCCATCTCAAGCTC
>JBFEVY010000062.1:0-13275 GCA_041546665.1 Spongiibacteraceae bacterium
GCATTACCCCACCCAGCGGCCTACCCTCGCTTCCTATGTCTGCCGTTAAGAAGGGCTTTCTGAGCGTGGCCCAGGAACTCGCTGACCGGAAAAACCTGCCACTCAACCTTCCCGACGATCCTGATAGCGCCATTGCCTACGGCTGGCAGCAATTACACCGCATTGAACGATTCGGCCTGCTCAGCATGTGTTTCAGACGCCTAATGGAGCTGCGCTGCGCGCTGGACTGCCAGCTCTACCTGGAAGAAAACGGCTACCGCACCTCACTGCACACCTTCTGCGCGCCATCGCTCACCCCCAGAAACCTGTTACTGAAAGCGCAGCGCGCCGGTTGAGCGAGCTATCGCCTTCCGCTGAGCAATCACCGATAATGGCGCCCGCTTCAAATACTCGGGACTCAATTATGGATTTACCTCGCCTTCGCCTTGCCAAAAACGAAGAACGCCGGCTGCGCGGCGGCCACCTGTGGATTTACAGCAACGAGGTCGACAAGCAAGTCTCGCCACTGAAGCAGTTTGCCCCTGGTTCCCAGGTACTCGTAGAAAGCGCCCAGGGCAAAACCCTTGGCGTGGCTTACGTAAACCCCAACTCGCTTATCTGCGCGCGCCTGCTGAGTAGTGGCAGCAAGCCTTTTGGCGCTTCGCAACTTGAAAAACGCATCCAGCTTGCCCTGGAGATGCGGGAGCGGCTGTTCAGCGCCCCCTGTTATCGATTGGTGTACGGCGAAAGCGACCTGCTGCCCGGTCTGGTAGTCGACCGTTTCGGTGACCACCTGTCAGTGCAGCTGAATACCGCCGGCATGGACGCCATGCGCGATCAGGTCATCGACGCCTTGATAAAAGTACTGAAGCCCGCTTCCATTCTGCTGCGCAACGACGCCTCGGTGCGCAGCCTGGAAGGTCTGCCCGAAGTGGTGGAGTGTGCCTACGGCGAATCACCCGAGAATGTCGAACTGGTCGAGAACGGAGTCCGCTTTCTGGCACCACTGCGCAGCGGCCAGAAAACCGGCTGGTTTTACGATCAGCGTCCAAACCGGGCCTGGCTGCGAGAACTGGCACCGGGCAAGCGCGTTCTGGATGTGTTTAGTTACGTCGGTAGCTTCGGTGTACAAGCCGCGGCCTTTGGCGCCAGTGAGGTTTGGTGCTGCGACGCCTCGGAACTGGCCCTGGACATGGCCCATGAAAATGCAGCCCTGAACGGCAAGTCAGAGATTTTTAACACCCTGCACGGCGATGCCTTTGCGGCCCTGAAACAGCTCAAGGAAGACGGTCAGTCCTTCGACGTAGTCATTGTCGACCCACCCGCATTCATCAAACGCAAAAAGGACCAGAAAGAAGGGATTCTCGCCTACCGCCGTATCAACGAATTGGCAATGCGCCTGCTCGGCGACCAGGGCTATTTGATTTCGGGGTCCTGCTCCATGCACATGCCCCGCGAAGAATTACTCGACATCGTGCGCGCCAGCTCGCGCCATATTGACCGGCAGGCGCAAATCCTTGTCGAGGGAATGCAAGGGGCTGACCACCCCGTGCACCCTGCCATTGCCGAAACCCGCTACCTTAAAGCGGTACTCAGCCGGGTATTTCGCGCCTAGCGCCCGCCTCGATCAGGGAGCCGGATTGGGGTGACGCTGATGAATCGCCTCTATCCCGGCAAGTACCTCGTCGCTCAAGGCCAACTGGGCGCTCTCGATATTGCTCCGTAACTGCGCCATAGTCGTCGCGCCGATGATGTTACTGGTAACAAAAGGCTGACGATTGATAAACGCCAAAGCCATTTGCGCGGGGTCGAGGCCGTGCTTTTTAGCCAGCGCCACATACTCTTCCATCGCCGCTTCCGACTCGGGCTTGTTATAGCGCTGAAAACGCTCAAACAGGGTAATTCGCGCGCCTTCCGGGCGGGCACCGCCGCAGTATTTTCCCGACAACATACCAAACGCCAGGGGCGAATAGGCCAATAGCCCGACCTGCTCGCGGATCGCAATTTCCGACAGGCCAATTTCAAAACTGCGGTTGAGCAGGTTGTACGGGTTTTGAATACTCACTACCCGGGGCAATTCATATTCCGCCGCCAGTTGTAAGTACTGCATGACTCCCCAGGGGGTTTCATTGCTGATACCCACGGTTTTCACCCGGCCGTCAGCGCAGAGCTCACCCAGGGTCGACAGGATTTCGTGAATCTGTCGCTCACTGTCGTCATTAGCGGCGGCATTGCCATAGCCCAGCTTACCGAAGAAATTGGTGTCGCGATTGGGCCAGTGAATCTGATACAGGTCCAGATAGTCCGTCTGTAAACGGCTCAGACTCCCCTCGATGGCCTGCAAAATGCTGTCGCGATCCAGCGGCGCCCCATCGCGAACATGCTGGTGGCCCGGCCCGGTGGCCTTGCTGGCCAGGACAATATCCCGGCGCCGGCCGGTCTCAGCCAACCAGCGGCCGATATACTCCTCGGTACGCCCCTGGGTTTCCGCGATGGGCGGCACCGGGTACATTTCCGCGGTGTCGAGAAAATTGATGCCCTGAGACAGCGCGTAATCAATTTGTTCAAAGGCTTCATCACAAGTGTTTTGCTGGCCCCAGGTCATGGTGCCGAGGCAAATCAGGCTGACATTGATATCGCTGTTGCCGAGTTTTCGGTACTCCATTGCTTACTCCTGTCCGGTTCGCATACATCTTACGAGTCTGTTTTTTCTCGTATCCCAAGTCTAAGAATAGCAAGCATGCGACGCCGCCTGCCCTGCGGGCGATCAATAAACATGCAATACCCCAGAATTCCTATATAATGGCCGGTTTTCACGCGACGAGAGCGCCGTAATGACAGCAAAAGTAGCCCTTATCATGGGCTCCAAAAGCGACTGGGAAACCATGCGACCCGCCACCGAAATCATGACGGAATTGGGTGTGGAATACCATGTTGAAGTCGTCTCTGCCCACCGCACCCCGGACAAATTGATGAGCTTCGCCGAGCAAGCGGTATCCCGCGGCTTCGAGGTCATTATTGCCGGCGCCGGTGGCGCCGCCCACCTGCCCGGCATGGTCGCCGCTAAAACCCGCCTGCCCGTACTGGGTGTGCCGGTACAAAGCCGCGCCCTCAACGGCATGGACAGCTTACTGTCCATCGTACAAATGCCAAAGGGGATTGCCGTTGGCACCTTGGCCATTGGCACCGCTGGCGCATTTAACGCCGGCCTGCTTGCCAGTCAGATTCTCGCCAACAGCGATACCGCGCTGGCCGCGCGGATTGAGGCGTTTCGCGACGCCCAAACCCAATCCATTTTGGACAACCCGGACCCTCAGGAGGACTGATGCAGACAGTTTGGGTTCTCGGCGCCGGCCAACTCGGTGCCATGTTGCAACAGGCCGCCTATCCGCTGGCCTTGCGGGTCGAGCCCCTTGAACCGGAAAGCGAGGCGCTCCCCGAGATCAAAGAAGGCGACGTTGTCACCGTAGAGCGTGAGCAGTGGCCCGACACGCCAATGACCCGCTTCCTCAGCCAACAACCCAGCTTTATGAATGCGGATATTTTTGGCCGCATCGCCGACCGCTACCATCAGAAATCGCTGCTCGACGAACTCGGTATTGCCACCGCACCATGGCGCCCGGTCGAGCAAAATAGCAGCGCCGAGCAACTCCACAGCGAGCTGGGTAGCACAGTTCTGTTGAAACGCCGCACCGGCGGCTATGATGGCAAAGGCCAGTTCTGGCTGCACCAGGACAAAAACATCGCCGTTCCCGGCGACTGGCTAGGCGAGGCCATTGCCGAACAGAAGATCCCCTTCGATGAAGAATTGTCACTGGTTGGTGCCCGCGACAGCAGCGGCAAAATGGTGTTCTACCCGCTGACCCTGAACCTGCACTGCAACGGCATTCTGATGGCCTCTATCGCGCCGTTGAATCGCGTGTCCCACCTGCAGCCCCAGGCAGAAGCCATGCTCGGCAAAATCATGACCTCCAGCAACTACGTTGGGGTGATGGCCATGGAATGCTTCCGGGTGGGCGACCAGCTGATGGTCAATGAACTGGCACCGCGGGTTCACAACAGCGGCCACTGGACACAGGCCGGCGCCTGCGTGAACCAGTTTGAGATGCACCTGCGCGCAGTCAGCGGCCTGCCGATCAAGTCGCCGGAAGTCCGCGGCCAGAGCGTGATGATCAATATCATCGGCATTGAACGGAACCGCCACTGGCTGGAAATTCCGGCCACCCGCACTTACTGGTATGGCAAAGAGGTTCGCCCCGGACGCAAGCTGGGCCACATCAATGTCAATCACCCGCAAAAAGCGGTGGTCGAATCCACCCTGAAGGAATTGATCAAATGCCTGCCCGAAAACTATCGAGAGGTCTTTGACTGGGTGGAAGCGGAACTGGCGCGGCTCTAAGTTAAGCGCTCCAAGTTAAGCGCTCCAAGTTAAGCGCCCTGAGCTCAGGGCCTCTAACCGCCACCAGCAATATGGCAAACGGCGGGCTTTTCAGCTCCGCCGTTCAAATAGCAGATCCCACACCCCGTGGCCAAGCCGCTCACCGCGCTTTTCAAACTTGGTCACTGGCCGATATTCCGGGCGTAGTGAGTACTCACTTTCGCCCGCTTGATTCACAAAGCCCTCAGCACTGCTCATCACCACCATCATATGCTCGGCGTAGTTCTCCCAGTCGGTAGCGAGATGGATAACACCCCCGACCCGCAGTTTACGCCGCAATAACTGAACAAACTCCACCTGGATCAGGCGCCGTTTGTGATGCTTCTTCTTGTGCCAGGGGTCGGGAAAATAGATCTGCACCCGCTGCAAACTGCCATCGGGAATGCACTGCTCCAGCACCTCAACGGCATCACAGCAGTAGGCGCGCAGATTGTTCAAGCCCGCCTCATCGATCAGATGCATCAGCCGGCCCACGCCGGGGCTGTGCACCTCAATACCAATAAAATCCATCTCCGGTGCCGCAGCAGCCATACTGGCCAGGGAATCCCCCATGCCAAAACCGATCTCTAGTACCACCGGCGCCTCACGACCAAACACCGCCGCCATATCGAGCATACCGCTGCCCAGCTCAAGGCCCTTGCTGGGCCAGTGCAGGTCATAGGCGCGCTTCTGGCCCTCTGTCATCCGGCCGGTACGCAGTACAAAACTGCGAATCCGGCGCAGCGGGCGCCCCCGTGGATCCAACGCGTCCATCAAGCCCCCTTCCACGCAGCAACCGCCAGGCATACCCAGGCCGCCAGAAACATTAGCCCACCCAGAGGCGTGATCGCCCCCAGCACTTTTATCTCACTGATCGCCAGGGCGTAGAGGCTGCCGCTGAACAAGATGATCCCCAGGGCAAACAACCAGGCCGCAGCGCGCAGCACCCCGGAACTCAGCCCCTGCTGCATTAGCACGCCCACCAACAACAGCGCGAGCGCGTGGTAAAAATGGTATTGCACCCCAGTTTGGTAGACCGCCAACATTTCCGGCGAAAGGCTGTTTCTGAGGCCATGGGCGCCAAAGGCACCCAATGCAACCGCCAAAAAACCAAACACGGCGGCCAGGGAAACGACAACCGACGACATAGTGAGATTCCTGTTCTAGATTAAGGAGGGTATTTTACGGGGGGGCGAAATAAAAAAAAGCCCCGCTGCTGCAGGGCTCCTGTTTCATTGCTACGGGTGGACAGCTCAGGCTTCCATCTGCACCCGCAGTTTTTTCATTGCCGCCTGCTCCAGCTGGCGTATCCGCTCCGCCGACACACCGTAGCGATCCGCCAGGTCGTGCAGGGTCGCCTTGCTGTCGGCCAGCCAGCGGCTCTGCAAGATATCGCGGCTGCGCTCGTCGAGTTCAGACAGGGCATGACTCAGGCGATTATGACTGTCTTCTTCCCAGTTATCGGCTTCCAACAAACGCGCCGGATCGGCACTGCTGTCTTCCAGATAATGCACCGGCGCGACGGCATTGCTGTCGTCATCTGTATCCATATCAAAGGCCACATCCACTGAGCTTAGGCGGCCTTCCATACGCCGCACCTCGGCGACATCGACGCCCAGGTCTTCGGCTACCGCATTGGCCTCGTCATTGCTCAGCCAGGCCAGTTGCTTCTTGGCACCACGCAAATTAAAGAACAGTTTGCGCTGCGCCTTGGTGGTTGCCACCTTCACAATGCGCCAGTTGCGCAACACGTACTCGTGAATTTCGGCTTTGATCCAATGCACTGCGAACGAGACCAGACGAACACCTTTGGTCGGATCGAAGCGTTTTACCGCCTTCATCAGACCGACATTGCCTTCCTGAATCAGGTCCGCCTGGGGCAGGCCGTATCCTTTATAACTTTTCGCTATATGAACAACAAAGCGAAGATGCGACATAACCAGTTGGCGGGCTGCCTCCAGGTCATCGCGATAGTGGAGGTCCTCCGCCAGCTCCCGCTCGCGCTCTGCGCTGAGCACCGGAATGCTGCCAACCGCCTGAATATATGCAGAGAGATCACCACCTGGCACTAACTGGTGTACAGGTTGGAGATGAGTACTCATGCACATCCTCCTTAAATGGGATTCATGAAAAAATCGACTGCTTATTAGATGCCTAAAAAACGAAAAGTTCAAGCCGCCCAGGCTTACCAAACGCTAACAATTTGCCCCCGGTCCCCTCTATTGAGGCTCAATGGCGGCCAGCTCCCGGCCGACCACTAATACGGCCCCCAACAGCCCGAGCCCCGAGGCGATGATCAGCACCAATATACTGTCCAATACGCCCAGACCAGTGAGTTGGAACTGGCTGTGATACAGGGCCGACAATTCCGCCACCGGCCCCTTGAGCCACATCAAACAGGCTTCCACCAGAACCCACGCCAACACGCCCCCCGTCAGGCCGTACCAAAAGCCGGTATATAAGAAGGGGCGACGCACAAAGGCATTGGTTCCGCCGACCAGTTTCACCACCACAATCTCCTCGCGGCGGTTTTCAATGGCCAATTTAATGGTATTGCCGACGATCAACAGCACCCCCAGCGCCAGCATCGCCGCCAGGGCAACGGTCATGCGCCGGCTGAGCTCGGTAATCCGGTTAAGGCGTTGCAACCACTCCATATCGAGCTTCAGCTGGTCAACCTGGGGCATCGCCGCTAGCGACGTCCGCAGCAGCGCGATCTTTTCCGGGGATGAGTACGCCTGTTGCGGCGTAATCACAATCAGCCCCGGTAGGGGATTGCTGTCCAGCTCATCCAGAACGTCACCAAACCCCGAGCGCTCCCGAAACTCAACCAGGGCCTCTTCAGGGGAAATATACTCGGCCGCGGCAACCTCATCCCGCCGCACGATTTCCTGCCGCAGCCGCTGTGCGGCATTCGCATCGACATCAAACTTCAGAAACATAGACAGGCGGGCGGCGCCTTCCCAGCCCTGACTGACCGCTTCGATATTGTTGAGGGCAACATACAAGCCCATGGGCAGGGCCATGGCCACCGCCAGCACAAGCGCCGTCATCATGGTGGTAAACGGCTGTTTGAGCAGACGCCCCAGGCTGTCCCGCCCCACCTGGCGATGGTGACTGCGATAGCTTTCCAGGCGATCCCGAAGTCCGGTACGGTGACGGCGTACGCCCGGCCCCTTTCGAGCCTCCCGCATCGGATCCTGCTGGGGGCGCTGACGCTTCAGGGTAACGCCCGAGGGCTTATTCCTCGGCATCATCACCTCCGGGGCCAAATTCCTCGTCATCGCCACTCATCGCCATGGCAGTTACCAAACGCCCCTCGCGAAGACTAATAAGGCGATAGGGCATGCGCGCGATCAGCGAGATATCGTGGGTTGCGATTAGCACGGTCACGCCGACCTGATTGAACTGCTCAAACAGGTGCATGATCTCTGCAGACAGCTCGGGGTCAAGGTTACCGGTAGGCTCATCCGCCAGCAGCAATGGCGGCTTATTCACCACGGCCCGGGCAATCCCGACCCGCTGCTGCTCACCTCCTGAAAGGGCTATAGGATTCTTGCGCTCTTTATCCAGCAGACCGACCTTGTCCAGGGCGGCACGCACGCGGCGCCCCACATCGCGATGACCGTAACCGGCAATCACCAGAGGCAACGCAACATTGTCAAACACGCTGCGATCAAACAGCAGATGGTGGTTTTGAAAAACTACCCCGATATCACGGCGTACTTCCGGTACCCGCCGGGAGGAGAGCCGCGACAAATTGCGATCGTTCACAATGACCTGCCCACTCGTGGCCCGCTCCATCATCATCACCAGCTTCAGCAGGGTACTCTTACCCGCGCCACTGTGACCGGTAAGAAACCGCATTTCACCCTTTTCAAGGTGAAAACTGAGCTCCTTCAGGGCCTGATGCCCGCCGGGATAGGACTTGCTGACTTGATCGAATCGAATCATCTACGCGCCAATTTACTGGGGCTTGCCAACACGGCGCCAGCCGAACAGGGCGCCGACAAATTCATCGGCGCGGAAGGGGCGCAAATCGAGGATGCCCTCGCCCACCCCGATAAAGCGAATGGGAATACCCAACTGCTTGCTGATGGCGAACACAATCCCGCCCTTGGCGGTGCCATCGAGCTTGGTGAGAGTGAGGCCCGTCACGCCGACGGCGTCCTGGAAATGCTTGGCCTGTGCCAGAGCATTCTGGCCGGTACCGGCGTCCAACACCAGCATCACCTCGTGTGGTGCCTCCGGGTCGAGCTTTTTCAGTACCCGCACCACCTTCTTGAGCTCTTCCATCAGGTTGTCTTTGTTGTGCAGGCGACCCGCCGTATCGGCAATCAGAATATCGGTCTTGCGGGATTTAGCCGCCTGCAGCGCATCAAACAAAACCGACGCGCTGTCTGCTCCAGTGTGCTGGGCAATCACCGGCACATTGTTGCGCTCGCCCCAAACCTGCAACTGCTCCACCGCTGCGGCGCGAAAGGTATCCCCCGCAGCCAGCATCACCGACCGACCGCCGGCCTGAAACTGCTTGGCCAGCTTGCCAATCGTCGTGGTCTTGCCAACGCCGTTTACCCCCACCATCAAAATCACATAGGGGCTGTCACTTTCGGGTATTTCCAACTCCTGCTGAGCCGGCGCCAACAGCGCCTGCAGTTCCTCTTGCAGAGCGATATACAGGGCCTCAGCGTCGGCGAGCTCATTGCGGGACAGCCTCTGGGTCAGATTCTTGATAATCTCGGTGGTGGCTTCCACCCCCACATCTGCGACCAGCAGGTGGGTTTCAATCTCCTCCAGCAGCTCGTCGTCGATCTCCTTGCGCCCCAGGAACAGGTTGGCCATGCCCTCACCGAGCTGAGCTCCAGTCTTGCTCAGGCCTTCTTTGAAGCGCACCAATAGGGAAGCCTGCTCCTCCGGCGACAGCTCAAGATGCTGCCAGGGAGCAATTTCCTCATCGGCTATAAAGCCCTCCGCCGCCGCAAGATCTTCCTCAGAACCCGTAAAGGATTCTTTAAAACGGGTAAAAAAGCTTTTTTTAACCGGCTGCTCTTCAGCGGCGGCTTTTTCGTGGTCAGTCATGCGGGGTCCGATCGATATGGTTTACAGCTAAAAGAAAAGCCGTATCCTACCACTTCTGAGAATTCACTGGCAGCCGAATCCACCATGCCCCAACGCAAATCTACACCGCGTCGAACCCCGAAAACGCCCTCGAAAGGTCCGAGTACCGGTAGTTTGCGCATTATTGGCGGGCAATGGCGCAGTCGAAAGCTCGAATTCCACTCTGCAGAGGGCTTGCGCCCCTCCGGCGACCGCATCCGCGAAACCCTGTTTAACTGGCTGGCTCCCTACATCGAAGGTGCCCGCTGCCTGGATTTATTTGCCGGATCCGGCGCCCTCGGGCTGGAAGCCCTGTCTCGCGGCGCCGCAGCCTGTGATTTTGTCGAGCTCAACACGCAAAGCGCCCGTCAGATCGAGCAACATCTCAAAACGCTTCAGGCGACCAACGGCAAGGTGCATAACGCGGACGCTCTACAATTTCTTACAACTGCGCATCTACCCTACGATATCGTCTTTCTCGACCCCCCATTTCATCAGGGGCTTATCGACAAAGTGATCAACCCGTTACTCGATCATATTGCACAAGAGGGTCTGATATATATTGAGCTGGCCAAGGGTGAAGCCTTTCAGGCGCCCGCCTCCATAGCCATGAAAAAATCCAAGCTCGCCAGCCAGGTTGAGTTTCAGTTGTACCAGGTATCGGATTCTCTTTAAGCAATCAGTGACTCGCTAGCCGATAGTATTCGCCACCCAAATCCCGTTATCATTGCAGTTTTATTTAACAGCGATTAAACCTACCTCCCTATGCTGCGCCCATGGAATCGAAGCGCCGTTCGCCGTACAGGACTGTACCGACGTGCCATTCTGACCTGCTGTCTACTGGCACTGCAGGGCGCGGTCCAAACCTCGCCCTGGATGGATGCCGGGAACACGCGGTTACGCCACCATGTGCAAGTTTTAGCCGACGCAGGCATCATCCAGAGCCCGACAAGCACCTGGCCACTGATGTGGAGCAGTGTTATCAGCGACGTCAATCGCGCCAATGGCTCAGTTTTGAGTCCCATCGAACGACGCGCAGTAAACTATCTGCGCAGCACATTCGCTCAGCAATCCCGTCCACAACAATTCGGTATAGCACTTTCCGCAGGAGAGCAAATGACGCCCATAAGAGGCTTCGGTGAAACCCGCCGCGAACCTCAAGAATTGACTGCTTACGCCGAAGGAATAGGTGAAAGCTGGGCGGGAAAACTGCAACTCAGTCGCGCGAAAAACCCTCAAGACGACAAGCGCGATCGCCTGGACGGAAGCTACCTCGCTCTATTGCACAACAATCTGGTCATCAGCCTTGGTTACCAGGACCGCTGGTGGGGCCCGGGCTGGCAATCGGCGCTGGCCCTGTCCAACAATGCCCGACCCGTTCCTGCAATCAGCCTGCAACGCAAAGACCCGGAGCCCTTCGAAACCGCGCTGCTGCGCTGGCTTGGCCCCTGGCAATTTGCCGTCTTTGCAGGACAACTGGAACAAGACCGCGCCGTGCCCAACGCAAAACTTCTCGGCGCCAGGCTTAGCTTTCGACCACTGCGCTGGGCCGAATTCGGCCTGACCAGAACCGCCCAATGGGGGGGCGAAGGCCGCCCTGAATCATGGCAAAGTTTTCAAGATCTGCTGCTGGGCGACGACAACCGCCGTGTAAACGGCAATGTCACCGACGACGAGCCCGGCAACCAACTGGGTGGTATCGACTGGAGATTCAGCAAGACGTTTTCTCAGCTGTCTCTCGACTTCTACGGCGAGATTATCGGCGAAGATGAGGCCGGCGGCCTACCGGCAAATGTGATCGGCACCTTTGGCCTTAGCGCGGTAGTGCCTCTCAGTAGCAGCGAATTGCGTGTTTACCTCGAACGTACCGATACCGCCACGAGGCGACTGCGGGGCAAAGCGCAGTACAACAAAGCTTACGAACACGCGATTTACCAGTCGGGCTACCGCTACTACGGCAGAAGCCTCGGCGCCAGCGTAGACAACGACTCTCGAGCACACCATCTTGTTGCTCAGTGGTATCCACGGTTCAACCAGGATATCGAGATACGACTTAGCCAGTTTGATCTTAATACCGACAGCGTAGGTGACAACAGCGTCTCCCGAGGCAACTCAAATGATTATGCCGCAAGCGTGCACTACCGTTATCAATCCAAATCATGGAGCACCAGACTTGGCTATTACCACTACGACGGAGAACTGTCGTTAAGATATGCCGATGCAGGCGATGACTTCGCCGAAATAGCCCTAGAATATCACTGGAAAATTTATTACGCCGACCGGAATCCAGGCATTTTTATCCGCGCCACGATTTCACCTCAAAACCGACTCTGTTTTTATCTTCGCCACCACTCCAACAAAAACTTAGTGCAGGTTTAATCACGAAGATTAAACCTGCACTAACACCACAGCTATTTCGCTTAAACTTCCAGCGTCCGCCAGTCTACATTCAACTCCTCCGCCCAGGCCTTGATGGTTTTATCTACCTGAGGCGCGCGGGTTTCGGCGATTTCACCAGTTTTGGTGTTTTTAAACTTACGCAGCGGCCGCGGTGCCTGCTTTTTGCGGGCTTTCGCTTTCGGCTTGGGTTGTGCAGGTTTTTTAGCTTCAGCGTTGGCTTTAGTTGCCTTGCGCCCACGCTTGGCGGTCGGTGCTGCCGCTGGAGCATCACTCAGAATAGCCAGGAGGTCTTCAGAGCTCTGACCGTATTTTTTCAACAACGCCTGAAGCTCAGTAATAAACTTGGATTTTTTTTCCAGTGCCTTGTGTTCTTCTTCAAGCTGCTTTTGCAGTTTCGCGATATCCATGAATTACCCTTGAGATAACTTTTAAGAAATAAAACTTGCGGCGAACGCCACCAAAAGTGCGGCGCGAATTCTAGCACAACACAACGTTTTTTTAACCTGAATAGCCCTGCGGGTTGGCGCTTTGCCAGCGCCAGGTATCGGCCATCATCTGCTCAAGACTGCGATCCGCAGACCAACCCATGTCTTTTTTAGCCTTGTCTGCATCCGCCCAAAAAGCAGCCAGATCACCTTCGCGACGAGGCGCAAAGACATAAGGCACACCCTGCCCCGTCACTTGTTGGAAGGCCTCAACAAGCTGGAGCACCGAATAACCAACACCGGTTCCCAAATTGAAGGCCTGCAAGCCTGACTGATCTAGTTTCCCCAGAGCTTTACAGTGACCAATTGCCAGGTCGACAACGTGAAGGTAGTCGCGAATACAGGTGCCGTCCTCAGTAGGGTAATCGTTGCCGAAAATAGACAATTCCGGCAATTTACCAATAGCAACGCGACTGATGAAAGGCATGAGATTATTGGGAATCCCCTGGGGATCCTCACCAATCAGCCCGGACTCATGGGCGCCAATGGGGTTGAAGTAACGCAGTGCGGCAATGGCCCAGCGTGGATCCGACACACTCACATCTTCCAGCACGCGCTCAACCATCGCCTTCGAGGCACCATAGGGGCTAGAAGGTTGGCCCAGGGGCATAGATTCACGGTAAGGCACCGGCGCATCCGGGCCATATACCGTCGCAGAGGAGCTGAATACCAGCCGAAAGACTTCTGCTTCGGCCATCGCATCGAGGAGACACAAGGTACCCTGTACATTGTTTTTGTAATAGAGCACCGGTTTCTGAACACTTTCACCAACGGCTTTTAAACCCGCGAAATGAATCACTGCCGAAATGCAGTGTTCACTAAAGAGTGTTTTCAGTAGCCCCGAATCACGGACATCCCCGTAAACAAAATCCGGGCGCTGCCCAGTAATGGTCTCAA
>JBFEVY010000300.1:0-4391 GCA_041546665.1 Spongiibacteraceae bacterium
ACACGCCGGGGCCTACACTTCACTGGAGGCAGTGATTCGCCATCACTTGAGTCCGCAGGAAGCGATACAACAGTTCGATTTTTCGCAGCTTGAGGCGAATGTGCAAACCCAGAATATGTTGGTTAACACCGGGTTTGCACTCGACCAGCTAGACGCCCTGCGAAACGCGGGCAAATCGGCACTTCCGAATGATATCGACCTGAGCGACGAGGAAATCGATTATCTCGTCGCCTTCCTCGAAAGCCTTACCGACGCCTGCGTCGGCGACCAGGACTGCCTGGCCAAATGGATTCCGGATGAAACCGACAGCGACCCCGATGGCCTGCGCGTTCGCGCCATCAATCGCTTTGGCAACCCACTGTAAGCCGGGCTGCCAAGAGCTAAAGTTGCTCGGCTAAACTGCGACAACCCCGGGGGAACATGCCCCCTGAAGGCCCGCAGCGCTATTCAAAATCCTTTGCCGAATGGCGTTCCAGAAGTTGTTTTTCCTCCGGGCCCCACGCCCGGTTTACCCGGCGCCCGCGCTGCACAGCAGGGCGCTGATCGATCTCGGTCGCCCAGCGCACAACGTGGCGATACGCTGTCACATCGAGAAACTCTGCCGCGTCATAGAGCCGCCCCAATACCAGGCCGCCATACCAGGGGTAGGTCGCCATATCCGCTATGGTGTACTCGTCGCCACAGAGGAAGGTGTTGCTGGCCAGATGCTTATCCAACACGTCCAGCTGGCGCTTCACCTCCATGGTATAGCGGTTGATGGGATATTCGAATTTCTCCGGCGCATAGGCGTAGAAGTGGCCGAAGCCGCCGCCCAGAAACGGCGTACTGCCCATTTGCCACATCAGCCAAGACTGGCAGGCCGCCCTAGCTGCCCTCTCTTTGGGATAAAATGCGTCAAACTTCTCCGCCAGATACAGCAGTATCGCGCCGGACTCAAACACCCGAATCGGCGGGTTTTCGCTGCGATCCAGCAATGCCGGTATTTTTGAATTTGGGTTGATATCGACAAAGCCGCTGCTGAACTGATCGCCCTCTTCAATATTGATCAGAAACGCATTGTATTCCGCCGCACTGATACCAAGCTCCAGCAGCTCCTCCAACATCACCGTGACCTTTACGCCATTGGGTGTTCCCAGAGAATAAAGCTGCAACGGGTGGTCGCCAACCGGAAGGACCTTATTGTGTGTCGCCCCGGCAATCGGCCGATTAATGCTCGCAAATTTCCCCCCGCTGGGGTTTTCCCACTTCCAAACCTGGGGAGGGACGTAGGTATAAGTCTCAGTCATTGTGTTCAACTCTTCCTAAACTAAGGGGGTGGAATACTCTTAGACGCAGGGTAGTATCTATTATTACAGTGACCAGGCCAAATTCGCCCGGCGCACGCTACGTCCACCACGCAAGGAGCGAAGATGAAGACCGTACTGTTACGCATTACCGGGCGAGTACAGGGCGTGTGGTATCGCGGCTGGACTGTCAAAGAAGCCTCAAAACGACAACTCAGCGGTTGGGTACGCAACCGGAAAGATGGCAGCGTGGAGGCGCTGCTATCGGGCCCGAGTCTCGCGGTTGATGACATGATCGCCGCCTGCGGACACGGGCCACCTGCAGCGAAAGTGAAAGGTATCGACCAGAGCACAGCCGAGGCCCCCGCCGAACCCGGCTTCAGGCAACTGCCAAGCTGCTGATTGATCACATGCCTGAAACTGTTGCGCCAGAGGTGCCTGCGGGGCTGCACTTACCGGTTTTTTAAGAGTAGTATAAAGGCTTAGATCGCTGCGCCTTGCACGTTTCTCGCGCCGGCGCGCCCTGACGTAACCTCCCTCTCCTACATCTAGAATTCGCCATGACTGTTTTGCTTAATACCGCAATGG
This sequence comes from Spongiibacteraceae bacterium, assembly GCA_041546665.1. Classification (GTDB taxonomy): domain Bacteria; phylum Pseudomonadota; class Gammaproteobacteria; order Pseudomonadales; family Spongiibacteraceae; genus Spongiibacter. The sequence goes on from JBFEVY010000300.1 coordinate 1,872, forward strand.
AAGCCCTTGATGTCGTTAAATCCAACGACAGTATCTGGTGCCACTCGATGGCCGCCACCCCCTACAAATTGCTCGAAGCCCTCGCAGTAAAAGCCACAACGCTGGATAACGTTACGCTGATGCAGCTGCATCTGGAGCACACTGAGGCACTCTGCACACCGGAGCTGGACGGCCACCTGCGCAACCGCTGTTTCTTTGTCGGCAAGGAAACCCGGAATCTGGTAAACGAGGGCCGAGCCGACTACGTCCCCATATTTCTCTCAGAGATTCCCAAGCTGTTTCGCAAAGGCATTCAGCCCGTTGACGTCGCGTTGATCCAGGTTTCGCCACCGGACCGGCACGGCAACTGCTCTCTGGGAATATCGGTAGAGGTCACAAGGGCCGCCTGTGACGTTGCGAAAACCGTTATCGCCCAGATCAACCCCAGAATGCCCCGCACCCATGGCGACGCCTGTATTCCGTTGCGGGATATCCACTACGCCGTTGAAATCGACAGTCCCCTGGCCGAACACAATAAATCAGAGCTAAGCGAGACCCACCTGAATATCGGCAAACACATCAGCAGCATTATTGAGGACGGCGATTGCCTGCAAACGGGAATTGGTGCCATTCCCGATGCCGTGCTGCACTTTCTCCGGCAACACAAGAACCTCGGCGTGCATACCGAGATGTTCTCCGACGGCGTCCTGCCGCTGGTGCATGCCGGGATAATTAACAACAAAAACAAGGTCGTGGCGCGGGGCAAAATGGTCACCGGCTTTGCCCTCGGCAGCCGCGAGCTCTACGATTTTGTCGACGACAATACTGATATCGCCTTTCTCGACATTGAGTTCGTTAACAACCCAGCCATAATCCGCAAGAACCCCCAAGTGGTGTCCATCAACAGCGCTATCCAGATTGACCTGTCGGGTCAGGTTTGTGCCGACTCCATCGGCAGCCGGATTTACTCGGGCGTCGGCGGCCAAGTCGATTTTGTCACCGGCTCACAGCTGTCGGAAAAAGGCCGGTCCGTCATCGCCCTGCCCGCCACCGCCGCGCACGGCACCGTGTCCAGACTGGTTCCTCAGTTAACGCCCGGCGCCGGCGTAGTAACCTCCCGCGCCCAGGTCGACCACGTGGTAACCGAATTCGGAGTCGCGTCACTGCGCGGCTGCAGCCTTCGCGAACGGGCCAAAGCCTTGATAAATATTGCTCACCCCGACTTCCGGGAAAGCCTGAGCAGCTCGATGCACAAAGCCGGACTCGTCTGAAACCGGGCAGGAGGAAAAGCCAGATGTGGAACGAACGCTACAACACGGCGGAATATATTTACGGCGAGGAGCCAAACGCTTTTCTGGCCGAGAATTACCAGAAGATCCCCAAAGGCAGAGTACTGTGCCTCGCGGAAGGTGAGGGAAGAAACGCAGTATTCCTGGCACGGCAAGGCTATGATGTCACCGCAGTAGACCAGTCCGATGTCGGTCTCGAAAAAGCCCGGAAACTGGCCGCAAAACATGGAGTAAGCATTCACTGCATTCACGCAGACCTGGCGGACTTCGATCTTGGCAACAACCAATGGGAAGGGATTGTGTCGATCTTCTGCCACCTCCCGCAAGCGCTTCGCGAAAGCCTTCACAGTCGCCTCACCCAGGCACTTAAACGCGGCGGCGTTTTTCTACTCGAAGCCTACACCCCAAAGCAGCTCGACTACGGCACCGGCGGCCCACCCATTGTCGAGCTGATGATGAGCAAGACGGCCCTGGAAAGCGAACTTTCCGAACTCCAGGTGGACCTCCTTGAAGAAGTTGAACGCGATGTAATCGAAGGCAGCCACCACACCGGCAAAGGCGCGGTAGTACAGGCAGTCGCCGTTAACCCACTCAGACAATTTCAGGTTTCAAGCAACCGCGGTGGAGCAACCCACAAAGTGCGCTATGTTGAATCCGGTGGTGGTGAAGCAAACTCAAACTGCACCGTATGCAAACCCACGATCACACCCCGCGAAGACTAACAGTCTGCCAAGAATCGGGTTATCTGGGCGCCGAAGCAAGCTGATCGAGCGTGAACTGAACCGCACGTTTCTCGGCTCCGCCGCCAAACAGGTAGGCCCCGATATGACCGACGTAACTGATGGTATAGGTTTCCACCGGTACCGCCTTTTCTTTCAGTGCCTGTTGCATAAACTCCATCTGTTCGGTTTCCACCAGACTGTCCCGGGCACCATGATACAAAAACACCGGTGGCGAATTTTCGGTCACCCGATTTACCGGCGACGCGTCGTACCACTGCTGCGCCGCGTCGACGTATGGTTTACCAATCAGTTTCAATACCAGCGGCGACCTGGGCCAGGCGGTTAAATCTGCCGGCGTGCCCCCGGCTACAATACTGCGCAAAAACGGCGGTTTATCGCGGTCCAGACCCGCCATCAGAATAAGGTGGGCACCGGCGGAGTATCCCCAACCAGAAATTGCCTGCTTATCAATGTCGTAGTCCTCGGCGTGGGCATAGAGCCATTCCAGTGCCGCAGAAACATCATTCTCC
>JBFEVY010000149.1:0-8465 GCA_041546665.1 Spongiibacteraceae bacterium
AAAGTTTTCAGCAGATTTTGGTGCGTTCTCGAAATCCAGTTCGATAGGGATGTCACCAAAATTTGTTTTGAATATAACCATTTGCTGCGATCTCGCTTATAACCCTAAATTAAAGCCGGTATAATACGGGTTTTAGCCGCAAGGCGAAACCAAGTGCCTTGGTCACGTGATTCAACGTGGCGCATTGGTTCATTTTAGGCGAGCCACCGTGCTCAGTGAGTGATTGTATTCAATGACAGAAAAGGAAGCTTCAGGAAACAATTTCCTGCGTAGTATTGTTCGTAATGATATCGACAGCGGCCGCTTACAGGGCCAGCTTGTCACCCGTTTCCCCCCGGAGCCCAATGGTTTCCTGCATATCGGCCACGCCAAGTCGATCTGCCTGAATTTTGGCCTGGCTGAGCATTTCCAGGGCCGCTGCAACCTACGTTTTGATGACACCAATCCCGCGAAGGAAGAGCAGGCCTACATCGATGCGATCCAAGAGGATATTCGCTGGCTGGGTTTTCAGTGGGATGGTGAAATCCGCTATGCGTCGGATTATTTCGATACCCTGTTTGAGTATGCCCTACACCTGATTCGGGAAGGCAAGGCCTATGTTTGCGACCTCAGCGCCGATGAGGCGCGGGAATATCGCGGTACCCTGACCGAGCCCGGACAAAACAGTCCCTACCGTGACCGCAGTGTTGAGGAAAACCTCAGCTTGTTCGAAGCCATGCGCGCCGGTGAATTTGACGACGGTAGCAAGGTGTTGCGTGCAAAAATCGATATGGCGTCGCCAAATATGAACATGCGCGACCCCATTCTTTACCGGATTCGTCGCCAGCATCACCACCAGACCGGCGACAAGTGGTGTATTTATCCGACCTACGACTTTACGCATGGCCAGTCAGACGCGCTGGAAGGCATCACGCACTCCATTTGTACGTTGGAGTTTGAAGATCATCGCCCGCTCTATGAGTGGTTTATCGAGAATTTGCCGGTGCCGGCCAAACCGAAGCAGTATGAGTTTGCCCGGCTTAACCTGAACTACACCGTGACCAGCAAGCGCAAGTTGAAGGCGCTGGTTGACGAGCAGGTCGTGTCCGGTTGGGATGATCCGCGCATGCCCACCATTGCGGGTATGCGTCGGCGGGGCTTCACTCCCGCTGCGTTGCGGCATTTCTGCGAGATGGTCGGCGTGGCGCGCAGTGAAGGTGTTGTGGATGTGGCGATGCTGGAACACGCCATTCGCGACGATCTCGACAAAAACGCCCCCCGCGCTATGTGTGTGATGGACCCTTTGAAGGTAGTGATCACCAATTACCCGGACGACGGGGTAGAGATGCTCACGGCACAGGGGCATCCGAATCGCGACGACCTGGGTGAGCGAACTCTGCCTTTCAGTCGCGAGGTGTATATCGAGCGCGACGGCTTCCGCGAAGAAGCCAACAAGAAATTCAAGCGCCTGGTACTGGGTAAAAAAGTGCGTCTGCGTGGTGCCTATGTCTTGCTCGCCGAGGATGTAGTGAAGGACGAAGCGGGGAATATTGTTGAAGTGCACTGCAGCTATGACCCTGGCACCCTGGGCGAAGATCCCGCTGACGGCGTGAAGCCAAAGGGCGTTATTCACTGGGTGTCTGCCCAATACGGCAAGCGCGCCACGGTGCGTTGCTATGACCGTTTGTTTACCGCTGAGGCGCCTGATCGTGGCGGCGAAGAGTTTATGGAGCATGTGAACCCGGCGTCGCTGGAAATTATCGAGAATTGCTGGATTGAACCCGGGCTGGCAGACGCTGCGCCGGAGAGCCATTTTCAATTTGAGCGCACCGGTTATTTTGTTGCAGACCGCTATGAGCATTCGGCAGAAGCGCCGGTATTCAATCGCACGATAGCGCTGCGCGACAGCTGGGCAAAGGCGGATTCATGAGTATTCAAATCTACAACACCCTCAGCCGCAGCAAGCAGCCGCTGAAGCCCCTGCGCGACGGCAAAATCGGCATGTATGTCTGTGGGATGACGGTTTACGACTACTGCCACCTGGGGCATGCCCGGGTGTTGGTTGCCTTTGATGTTATTAGTCGCTATCTGCGCGCCAAGGGCTACGAGCTGAACTATATCCGCAATATCACCGATATCGACGACAAGATCCTGCGCCGCGCTGAAGAGAATGGCGAGCCCTTTGATGCGCTGACAGAGCGTTTTATTGCCGCCATGCACGAAGACGCAGAGCGTCTGGGTATTGCGCCGCCAAATGCTGAGCCCCGCGCGACGGCGCATATCGGCGATATCCTGAATATGATCGCCACGCTGATCGACAAGGGTTACGCTTACCCGGCGGACAACGGTGACGTTTACTACCGGGTTGGACGCTTTGAGGGCTATGGCAAGCTCTCGGGTAAAAACCCGGAAGAGTTGCTTTCCGGTGCCCGTATTGCTGTTGATGAGGCAAAGGAAGATGCGCGGGATTTCGCCCTCTGGAAAGCCGCAAAAGTGGGAGAGGTGAGTTGGCCGTCGCCCTGGGGTGAAGGTCGCCCCGGCTGGCACATTGAATGTTCGGCGATGTCGACCTGCTGTCTCGGCGACAGTTTTGATATTCATGGTGGTGGTCCCGACTTGGTATTCCCCCATCACGAAAATGAAATCGCGCAATCCGAGGCGGCAACGGGCAAGCCCTATGCGACGACCTGGATGCATGCCGGTGCGGTGCGGGTTGATAACGAGAAAATGTCCAAATCGCTGGGTAATTTTTTCACCATCCGCGAAATTCTCGATAAATATCACCCCGAAGTGGTGCGCTACTTTTTGATCTCCAGTCATTACCGCAGCGCGATTAATTACTCTGAGGACAATCTGCAGATTGCCAAGCAAAATCTGGAACGCTTCTATCATGCACTGAAAGGATTGGATGTGGCGGCGGTGGATTATGCGGAGCTGTCAGCGAGTGAGCCGTATCTGCAGCGTTTTGATGCGGCGATGAGCGACGATTTTAATGCCCCTGAAGCATTGGCGGTGCTGTTTGATCTTGTTCGTGAAATGAACACGCTGCGTAGCAGTGGGGAAACCGAGCGCCTTGCCTCTTTGGCGGTCCTGCTCAAATCGATGGGGGCGGTGCTGGGGGTTTTGCAGAGTCCGGCAGAAGCATTTTTGCAGTCTGGCGGGGAAGGCGAACTGAGCGCCGACGAGGTTGAAGCCTTGATCGAAGAGCGTCAGGCCGCGAAGAAAAACCGCGATTTTGCCCGGGCCGACCAGATACGCGACGATTTGAAAGCGCAGGGTGTCGTGCTGGAAGATAGTCGCGAAGGCACTACCTGGCGACGGGATTAATCGGAGCAGCGCGGCGAAAGCGCAAATTTTCGCCGCGTTATTCTCTTTTGAGCCTTTTGCGGACTGTCTGCCATGCTGCTGCAATGGCCCAGGCTGTTGCTACGCCCAGTGCATTAGCGAGCAAATCAGCGGTTGATGCGCTGCGTCCAGGCGAGAGCGCCTGGACGAGTTCAAGCAGGCCGCTGTAAAGTATCAAGGTAATGGCGCCGAATAGTCTGGCTCGGCTGTTATTGAATAATGCGAGTACCAGCGCCATAAAAATAAAATAGGCGGCGAAGTGCTGAAGTTTGTCCCAAAGGTTTACCGATGGCATGTCTTTACTGGGAAGTAGCGACAAGCCGGTAATGACGATTGCGTAAGTAATAAATAGCAACCGGCTTAGTATTTTCAGTGGCGGCTTATTCATTGCCGAGGGCGGGGATGTAGTCGTCGGCGAGCAACGCTTGAAGACGTGTCTGAGCGGCTTCTACAATCACGTCAACATCCTTTTCGTCCTGATAGTCTTCCAGTGGAAAGCGCTCCGCGTGGAAGCGTATATTGGAAAAGGGTTTGGGGATTTTTGATTTGTCCCAACTGGATTCAATTCGCCACCCGGGGTATTCGGCACGCACCAGATACAGGGGGAGGCCAGTTCGAAGCGCCAGCACCACGGCGCCGGGTTTCATAACATGTCTTGGGCCGCGCGATCCGTCTACCGCAAAGGCAACCGTCTTACCGCCGCGCGCAGCACGTAATAATTGTACAAAGGCATCTTTGCCGCCACGGCTCGGGGAGCCGAGAGCTACCTCGTAAGTATAGCGTTCCATCACTTTGGCAATGGAGTAGCCGAAGTGATTTTGTGAGGCGATGGCGGCGATATTTCGGTTCTTGAAATGATGGATCAGGGGCAGTAATTCGTCGTGGTATACCGCCATGATACAAGGCTTTTCAAGTTCCAGGCGATGCTCGTATTTGACGGTGTTCATCGCCCAGAAGAAAAGCTGCCAAAAGCCGCTGAGGATGGCTCTGGCGACTTTTTGTGCGGGACCAATTTTTTTCGGCTTTTTAACGCGGGCCACGGACTCAATTCCCAGAGTTAAGAAAGCGCTTTTTCGCCTGATGCCACGCTTTGGAATATGAGTGTATTGATTGTCATCGGGCCGACGCCACCGGGGACCGGAGTAATTGCGCTGGCGCGCTCGGCCAGTGGTGCCAGTTCGATATCGCCTACACCACCGGGGTGGTAGCCTGCGTCAACGACTACGGCGCCGTCTTTAATCCATTCTGCTTTAATAAATTCTGGCTTGCCTACCGCGCCAACCACAATGTCAGCTTGTTGGATCAGGGCGGGGAGGTTCTGGGTGCGTGAGTGGCAGATGGTGACAGTGGCGTTGGCTTCGAGCAGCATCATTGCCATGGGCTTGCCGAGGATCGCGCTGCGGCCTACCACAACGGCGTGTTTGCCTTCGATCTCGATCTTGTAGTGTTCCAGTAAGCGCATAATGCCCTTTGGCGTGGCGCAGCCGTAGGCATCTTCACCCATGGCCATGCGGCCGAAGCCCAGGCAGGTAACACCGTCGACATCTTTGCTCAGCGCTATCGCGTCAAAACAGGCGCGTTCGTCAATCTGTTCGGGTACCGGGTGTTGCAGCAAAATGCCATGCACATCGGGGTTGTTGTTCAGTTCGTCGATCTTGCTGAGAAGCTCTTCGGTTGTTGTTGCGCCGGGCATCTCCACCGCCAAGGATTCCATGCCAACGCGGCGGCAGGCGTTACCCTTCATCTTGACGTAAGTGGCAGAGGCAGGATCGTCGCCGACCAGAATTGTGGCCAGGATCGGCGTTTTGCCGCCGGACTTTTCCTTGAGGGCATCAACCCGCTTTTGAAGCTGTTCTTCCCAGCTTGCCGCTAATGCCTTGCCGTCTAGAATTGTTGCCGCCATCTATTCTTGTCTCCGAACCTTTGCTGCAAAAAAGGTGATTTAAATCATGACGCTATTGTCGCATGTCAAAAATGCGCAAACCACTTTTGAATGTAATAATTTTTACAAAATGGATTGACGGAAGGGGGGCGCCTGCGTATCATGCGCAGCTCCTGTAGCGGGGCACAGGGTAACGTAGTCGGGGTATAGCGCAGTCTGGTAGCGCGCCTGCTTTGGGAGCAGGATGTCGGGAGTTCGAATCTCTCTACCCCGACCAATTTCGTTACACTGTTCTGGCGGTAATGCGCCCGTAGCTCAGCTGGATAGAGCAACGGCCTTCTAAGCCGTCGGTCACAGGTTCGAATCCTGTCGGGCGTGCCATTCTACAGGTGTAGGCATTCTTTATGGTGGCCGTAGCTCAGTTGGTAGAGTCCAGGATTGTGATTCCTGTTGTCGCGGGTTCAAGCCCCGTCGGCCACCCCATTCTCTGTATTGCTTTTTCTCTTCTTTCTTTACGTCGTTACTATTTCGCGCGTTAGCTGTTTTGCTGAATCCGTTCTCGTTTCGTGATTTGGCTGGCTTGTGCCTGCGCTAGTTGCGCAGGCAGGTCAGGTAGCGTTGTAGCGTTGTTTCGAGTCCCATTTCAATCGCATCGACAGTAAAGGCATGGCCGATTGAGACCTCAAGCAGGTCGCGGACGCTGCGCTTAAAAAGGGTGAGATTGTGAAGGTTCAGATCGTGACCTGCGTTGAGGCCCAGGCCCAGTTCTGCTGCGGCCTCACTGGCCTCAACAAACTGCGCTAATACTTCATCCTGTTGCCGTTCGCCAAAGGCCACGGCGTAGGGGCCGGTGTAGAGTTCGATTCGGTCTGCGCCAATTTGCTTGGCCAGCACAAGTTGCTCCGGATTGGGATCCATAAACAGGCTGCTGCGGATACCCAAGGCGCGGAGCTCGTCGAGAATCGGCTTGAGTCGGTCACCGTCCCGGCGAAGGTCAAAGCCATGATCGGAGGTGAGTTGGCTGTTGGTGTCGGGCACGAGCGTGCACTGTGCAGGCCGAGTCCGGCGGACTATTTCCATAAACCCCGGATAGTCGCTGACTCCGGCGCGGTCGCTTTTCATCTGCGAGGCGAAGGGGTTGCCCTCGATATTGAACTCTACGGTAAGTTGTGAGGCCAGTTCGTAACAGTCATCGGCGCGGATGTGTCGTTGATCCGGGCGCGGATGCACGGTTATGCCCTGGGCGCCCAGAGCAATGCAGCGGGCAGCATGGAGAGCGACGCTGGGATATTCGGTATCCCGGGAATTGCGAATGAGAGCAATCTTGTTCAGATTGATACTGAGCACTGTCATGGTGTTACCTTGTGGCGGAAAACGGTTGAGGGAGTGCCCGTCAGCGTCGGTGTGTCTCAGCTGGCGTTTGCGGCACCCTGCTGCGGCATTTTCACTGAAACGGAATTGATGGTGATGGGTTCGACAGGAACATCCTGAAAGCCGTTTTTGGTGGCGGTTTTACTGACGGAGATATCTCTGACTACATTAAAACCGTCGATCACTTTGCCAAACACGGCGTAGCCCGGGTTGCCCATGCGGGCATCCAGATTCAGGTTGAGTCGCAGGTTGATGAAAAATTGCGAGCGTGCGCTGTCCGGGTCGGCGGTACGGGCCATGGCGACAGTCCATCGTTCATTGCTAATGCCGGCCTGTTTGGCTTCGTTCACGATGGGTTCACCGTTCGGCTTTTCGGTCATGTCTGGGGTGTGACCGCCACCCTGAACGACAAAACGACGAATGACGCGATGGAAAATGGTGCCATCGTAGAAGCCGCTATTGGCGTAGTTAAGAAAGTTCGCAACGGTTATCGGGGCGCGCTCCGGGTAGAGTTCAATGCGAATATCGCCCATGCTGGTGTGCAATGTCACCTCGGGGAGTTCTCCCGCAACGCCTTTGGACAGGGGTAGCAGGGCGATAACAGTACAAAGAAACAGTGCGCGCAACATCGATATTACCCCCATTCGGATCGTTTCTTGGGCATCATTCTGGGTATGATCAGGGTGATCATAACGCCGATTAGTACGGCAAAGGCGCCATTTAAGAAGAATTCGTTCTCTTTGTTCTCCCGAAGCCGCGCGTTGTCGGTTTTCAGCACGTCAACTTCGCTGCTCAGCATCTGGTTGCTTTCGAGTAGGCGGCGGTTGTCGGTGTCTAGCTTTAATGCGTTGGCGGACACTTTCTTGATGCTCTCCAACTCTTCGCTCAGGCTGGCGTTTTCGCGTTCCAGCTGGGCAATGACTTCGCTGGACTGAGCGTTGTTCTGGGAGGTGTTTTTCAGTTCTTCGCGCAGCGCTTTGTTTGCGGCGCTAAGCTGCTCGGCGCGGGCGTTGGCATCGTCGAGCAGGGTCCGTGCAACGGGCTTGGAAACCAGATAGTGGCTGGGGAGCCAGCCCTCGGTGCCGGCCGTGGTGCGCACTTTGGAGTAGCTGCCATCGCTGTTGACTTCAAGTAATTCGAGTTTCGTGCCGCTCGGCAGGCCGCGGTGAATAATGCGGAACTTGGTGCTGTCGCCCACCCGCAGTGGGACGAAGACTTTGTCGCTGATATAGCGGGTTTCTGCAAGTGTGGGAGCAGAAAGTGCGATCAAGACAAGAAACAGGTGGTATGGTTTCAGTAAATTCACTGGAATATCCACGTTAATAAGTTGCGGTAACTGTTTAATTCTCAAGAGTAAAGCACTTGCCCAGGCAGATCAATTTAGAACTGCTCAAGGAAGGACTTTTTTGAACGGCTTAACAGTGACCTGGGCGTAGACGCCCGCTTCGATATAGGGGTCTGCATCTGCCCAGGATTGTGCTGCGGCAAGGGAGGTGAACTCCGCGACAACCAGGCTGCCACTAAAGCCGGCTTCACCGGGGTCTTCGCTGTCGATGGCGGGGTGTGGTCCGGCGAGTACCAGTCTGCCTTCGTCTTGAAGCGTTTTCAGACGAGCGAGGTGGGCTTCCCGGGCGGGCAGTCGTTTAGACAGGCTGTTTTCAATGTCCTGGCTGATGATGGCGTAAAGCATATGCGGGAAACCTCTTTGGTTAAGAAAGGTGGTTAGTCCTTGTGGATGCGAAAAATATCCTCAAATTCCAACTCTGTAAGTACTTTGATGCGGTGCAGCAGGTAATAAAGCGTGCCGACCATCACCAATGTGCAGGGCAGGGCGATTACCGGAAAGCTCAAGCCCGTCATTTTACCCAATTCAGCGCTGTACTCCGGT
>JBFEVY010000037.1:0-16968 GCA_041546665.1 Spongiibacteraceae bacterium
GGATCGTCTTCCAGTTGCTTGATACCCAGGGAAATGCGCTCACGCTCGGGATCGATAGACAGGATAACGGTTTCGATCTCGTCACCTTTCTTGAACTTGCGTACAGCTTCTTCGCCGGCTTCGTTCCAAGAGATGTCTGACAGGTGTACCAGGCCGTAGATGTTGCCGTCCAGACCGATGAAGATACCGAAGTCAGTAATAGACTTGATCGCACCGCTGATTTTGTCGCCCTTGGTGAACTGAGAACCAAATGCATCCCAGGGGTTCTGCTGACACTGCTTGATACCCAGAGAGATACGACGACGCTCTTCGTCGATATCCAGAATCATCACCTCTACTTCGTCGCCCAACTGCACAACTTTTGAGGGGTGGATGTTCTTGTTGGTCCAATCCATTTCAGAAACGTGAACCAGACCTTCAACACCTTCTTCGATTTCAGCAAAGCAGCCGTAGTCAGTCAGGTTAGTGATTTTGGCCTTAACGCGGCTGTTTTCTGGGTAACGGGCTTTGATAGCAACCCATGGATCTTCACCCAATTGCTTCAGCCCCAGAGAAACGCGGTTGCGCTCACGGTCAAACTTGAGGATACGCACATCGATTTCATCGCCAACATTGACGATTTCGCTTGGGTGCTTGATACGCTTCCAAGCCATGTCGGTGATGTGCAGCAGGCCGTCGATGCCGCCCAGATCAACAAACGCACCGTAGTCGGTCAGGTTCTTAACGATACCCTTAACAACCATGCCTTCTTGCAGAGACTCAAGCAGTGCTTCGCGCTCTTCGCTGTTAACACTCTCAAGAACCGCACGGCGAGAAACCACAACGTTGTTGCGCTTCTGGTCCAGCTTGATGACTTTGAATTCGAGCTCTTTGCCTTCCAGGTGAGCAGTGTCGCGAACTGGGCGAACATCTACCAGAGAACCGGGCAGGAAAGCGCGGATAGTGTTGATATCAACGGTGAAACCACCTTTGACCTTACCGTTAATGATACCGGTAACGGTTTCTTCCGCTTCGTAGGCTGCTTCAAGCGCAGTCCAGGACTCGGCACGCTTGGCTTTCTCGCGAGACAGTTTAGTCTCACCGAAGCCATCTTCTACAGACTCCAGCGCAACCTGAACTTCGTCGCCGATTTGCAGGGCGAATTCACCACCCTCGCTGATAAACTGGTCCCGGGGAATTACACCCTCGGATTTCAAACCCGCATGGACAGTAACCCAGTCGCTGTCGATGTCGATAACCACACCGGTCACAATTGAACCGGGCTTCATATCGATGGTTTTTAGGCTTTCTTCAAACAGATCAGCAAAGCTTTCGCTCATTCTCAATACCTGAAATTGATGTGGCAACTGCCACCATATCGCCGCACATCCAGCCTGCGCGGGTCAGTTTTTAATGTTTGCCTGGCAGCCAGCTGGTTTCACCGCCGCGCAAACGCGTCAAAATTTTTACGTCAAAGGGAAATAGCACTAAAGCGAGTGGCGGCTTCCGCCAGCACCCGCTCAAAAACTTCATCTATCCCCAAACCCGTACTGTCCAGCAGTACCGCGTCGTCCGCAGGCTTCAAGGGCGCCAATTCACGCTCTGAATCACGCTTGTCCCGAAGGCGGATGTCCTCTAAAAGGGTCGCGAGATTAACACTTTCGCCCTTGGCTTTCAACTGCTTATAGCGCCGCTCGGCCCGTTCCTCGGCACTTGCGGTCAAAAACACCTTTAATTCGGCCTCGGGGAACACCACGGTACCCATGTCTCGGCCATCCGCAACCAGCCCCGGAGCCTGGGCAAAATCGCGTTGACGCTGGAGTAGCGCGGCACGCACCGCGGCCAACACCGCAACCTGGGACGCCAGACGGCCCGTCACTTCGGTACGAAGATCGCCACTCACGTCTTCGCCATCAAGCAGCACCCGGGTAGGCTCACCCTCCGCACCAGGCACAAAGGCCACATCCAACTTCGCTGCCAGCGCGGCTACCGCCGCCTCATCGTCCAGCGCAATCCCCCTTTTGTCCGCCGCCATGCCTACCAGACGGTAGAGGGCGCCGCTGTCGAGCAGGTGCCAACCCAAACGACGCGCCAGTGTTTGGCAGAGGGTCCCTTTGCCAGAACCACTGGGGCCATCAATCGCGATGACTGGCGCCGCCATTACGCCTCCTCCACTACGCTAACTTTCATTCCTAACTCTTTGGAAAGAATAACAAAGTTAGGAAATGATGTTGCAACATTGTCGCAATCAAGAATGCGAATATCGGCATTCGCCCGCAGCGAGGCTACTGCAAACGACATGGCGATTCGATGGTCGTGATGGCTGTCTACGGTGCCGCCACCAAGCTGACCGCCTTGAATTACAATGCCGTCTTCGGTGGGGTCGGCCTGAATGCCGAGGGTCTGCAAACCGTCCGCCATTACCTGAATCCGGTCACTTTCCTTCACCCGCAGTTCCTCGGCGCCGCGCAATACCGTCTGCCCCTGAGCACAGGCCGCCGCAACAAACAGCACCGGAAATTCATCAATCGCCAGAGGCACCTGATCCTCGGGAATCTCGATGCCTTTCAGCGGTGCGTAGCGAACGCGAATATCCGCCACAGGCTCACCGCCGACTTCCCGCTCGTTCAGCAACTCAAGATTGCCCCCCATGGCCCGCAGGATGTTTATCACACCTATGCGGGTGGGGTTAATGCCCACATGCTGCAAGGTCAGATCGGCGCCGGGTGTAATACTCGCCGCCACCATAAAAAAAGCCGCAGAGGAAATATCGGCGGGCACATCAATATGCACGGCCTGCAGGCGGCCACCGCCCTCAAGACTTGCCACCGGACCGTCAACGTCTACCGAGTAACCAAAACCACGCAGCATACGCTCACTGTGGTCGCGGGTGGGCGCCGGTTCCGTGGTAGTCGTCTTTCCGTCGGCATAGAGTCCGGCCAGCAGCACACAGGATTTCACCTGGGCACTGGCCATCGGTAATACGTAATCAATCCCTCGGAGCTTGTGACCGCCGCGAATTGTAAGCGGCGGGCGTCCGCCCTCACCGGTCTCAATCACAGCGCCCATCTGCCGCAGGGGCACGGCAACGCGCTCCATTGGGCGTTTGCTCAACGACACGTCACCGGTCATGGTGACATCGAAATCCTGCCCCGCCAACAAGCCCGCCAGCAGGCGCATGGACGTACCGGAGTTGCCGACATATAAGTCACCTTGCGGGGCTTGCAAGCCGTCCCGGCCAACACCGTGGATCACGACCCGACCATTTTCCGGCCCGTCGATTTGCACCCCCATTGCCTGGAAGGCCTTCAGGGTAGAAAGAGCATCCTCTCCCTCCAAAAAGCCGTCTACCGTTGTAATGCCGTCGGCAATCGCGCCCAGCATGATGGAGCGATGGGAGATGGATTTATCACCTGGTACGCGAACAGTGCCATTAATACTGCCGCCAGGCTGCGCTAAAAATTCCACGATTATCTCTCTTGATGTTCTAAATTAGGTGAGATCGGTTTTGCGCTTCACTTGCATATATTGGCCGAGAAAATGCTCATCTCGCGCCGCTTTCGCTCGCTCAAAGACCGTTGTTATCTGCTCGCTATCACCCTGAGCGATGGCCTCGCGGACCAGCGCAAGATGTGCGGTGTAATTATCAATGCCCTGCAACACCGCGTCGCGGTTAGCCAGAACAATATCGTGCCACATTTTCGGATCACTGGAGGCAATGCGCGTGAAGTCGCGAAACCCGCCAGCGGCAAATCGAAAAATTTCCGCCGCCGCGCCTTCAGCGGCTAGCGCGTCGACCAGGGTATAGGCCAGCACGTGGGGGAGATGACTTGTCGCTGCCAACACCAGATCGTGCTCGGCCACTTCCATACACACCACTTCAGCGCCAACACACTCCCACATTTCGCGCACCGTATTCACGGCGTCGCTATCGTTCTGCGCAGTTGGGGTGAGAATCACCCGGTGGTCGACATATAAATCGGTACGCGCCGCTTCCACACCGCTTTGCTCCGAGCCGGCAATGGGATGCCCCAGCACAAACCGTGCAGGCAGCCTGCCAAACACGCGCTCCGCAGCACCCAGAATATTGCCTTTAACACTGGCGACATCCGTAACAATCGTTCCAGCACCAATTACCGGCGCCAGTTCCCGCAATACGTCCTCGGCGACCAGCGTTGGTGTGCAAATCACCACAATGTCAGCGCCGTCGACCGCCTCGGCCAGGTCCAGGGTCCAGCAATCGACAATGCCCAACTCCTCACCGCGCTGCAGAGAATTAACCCGTCGCCCCCAGGCACAGACTTCACCCACCGCATTGTTAGCCTTCAGCGCCCTGGCCAGGGAACCGCCCATCAAACCCAGGCCAAGAATTGTCAGCTTGCCAATCTTCACAACGATAACAGGTCCTTCAGCGCATCCAGGCAGCGCTGATTTTCGTGTTTCAGGCCCACCGAGATACGCAGGTGGTTGGGCATTTCATAACCGCCCACCGGTCTGACAATGATGCCGCGCTCAAGCAGCCCCTGATAATACGGCAGCGCCGGGCCCGGCATTTCCACCGCAATAAAATTGCCCACCGAGGGAATCACCTCCAAACCGAGCGCCACTAGGCCTTCAGAGAGCTGACGCATACCCGCGCGGTTGGTTTCCAGACTTTCGCGCAGATACTCAACGTCGTCAAACGCGGCCAGCGCGGCAACCTGAGCCGGAATACTGACATTAAAAGGCGCCCGCAGCCGGTTGAGCAAATCCGCAACATCCGGATGACTGACCGAATAGCCCACTCTCAACCCCGCCAGCCCGTAGGCTTTGGAGAAGGTGCGGGTCACAATCAGATTGGGAAAATCCTGCAACAAGGTGACGCCGTCCGGGTAGTCCGCCTCTTCGACGTATTCGCAGTAGGCCTCATCCAAAACCACGATGACGTCTTCGGGAATTTTTTTCAAAAACCCGATCATTGCTTCGCGTCCAAGCCAGGTCCCGGTGGGATTATTCGGATTGGCAATAAACACCACCCGGGTCGAGCCATCTACTGCCTCGGCCATGGCGTCGAGATCGTGCCCCCAGTCTTTAGCGGGAATCACCATCGGCTTTGCACCCGCCGCCTGAACGGCGATCTGATAGACGATAAACGCGTGTTGCGAGTAGACCGCCGAACTGTCGGTATCGAGAAAAATGTGCCCGATCAGATCGAGAATATCGTTGGAGCCGTTGCCCAGGGTAATCTGGCAAGCCTCGACCTCCAGCGCCTCGGCCAGGCGTGCCTTGAGTTCAAAGCCACCCCCGTCAGGGTATAGATGTAGCGAGCTTGCCGCCTTTTTATAGGCTTTTACCGCCTCGGGTGGCGGCCCCAGCGGGTTTTCGTTACTGGCCAGTTTGACGATATCCGTCAGACCGAGCTCCCGCTCCAGCTCTTCTATCGGCTTTCCGGGCTGGTAGGGCTGTAAACCCTGCACGCCTTCGTTGGCGAGACTGATAAAATCACAGCTCATAGTGCTGCCTGCTCCAGATAATTCGTTCTGATCGTGCGCCCCTCTTCTGCCGGCATCCCGCTAAATAGCCGCTTTCGGGTAGGAGCCCAGAATCTTGTACATTACGCACTGCTGCTCGATCTGCTGAAGGATCTCCGCGATCACAGCGTCCTGTTGGTGCCCTTCAAACTCGACAAAAAACACATAGGTCCAGGGCTCGGTACGCGAGGGCCGGGTGTCGATGCGGGTCAACATCACATTGGCCTTTTCGAAGGGTTCCAGAAGATGGAACAGAGCCCCGGGGCGATTGTGTGCAGAAACCACAATGGACGTTTTGTCCCGGCCACTGGGCGCCACGTCTTCGCGACCGATAATCAGAAAACGGGTGGTGTTGTCAGGCTGATCTTCAATATCCGTCGCCAGCTTGTTCAAACCGTACTGCTGCGCCGCCAGGTCTCCGGCAATCGCCGCCGTCCCGGCCTCCTCCGCCGCCATTCTCGCCGCCTCGCCGTTACTGCTCACAGCAATGCGCTCGATATTCGGAAAGTTTGCATCCAGCCAGCGACGACTTTGTGCCAACGCTTGCTGGTGTGCGCAAATACGCTTGATCTCGCCGCTGTCCGCGCCGCTAAATAACAGATTCAGGCGCACTCGCAGTTCTGCTTCCCCACATATTTTCAGGGTCGAATTCATGAAAGCATCGAGGGTATGCGACACCATGCCCTCGGTGGAATTTTCCACCGGCACCACACCGTAGTTGCACTGCCCGGACTCTACCTGAGAGAACACGCCGTCGATGGTCGCCTGCGGCACATTGATCACCGAACCACCAAAATGCTTCAGCGCGGCGGCTTGGGTAAAGGTACCTTCAGGCCCGAGGTAAGCCACTTCCATCGGCTTTTCCAAGGCCAGACAGGCAGACATAATCTCCCTGAATATGTAGGCCACCGTATCGTCGGAAAGCGGTCCTTTATTGGCCTTTTTAACGCGCTCCAGTACTTGGGCTTCGCGCTCCGGGCGATAAAACAGCAGTTGCTGCGCACTGCTGCTGTCGCGCCCCGATTCAAAGGCCTGAGCCGCTTCAAATTCCCGCTGTTTTACCACTGCAACCTGTTGCGCACAGGTAGCCCGACGATTCAACAGCTCGTGAATTTCACTATCAATCGCATCGATTTGCTGGCGCAAGGTATCCAGCGTGATCTCGCTT
Organism: Spongiibacteraceae bacterium; assembly: GCA_041546665.1. Taxonomy (GTDB): domain Bacteria; phylum Pseudomonadota; class Gammaproteobacteria; order Pseudomonadales; family Spongiibacteraceae; genus Spongiibacter. The sequence continues at coordinate 6,658 of JBFEVY010000037.1, forward strand.
TTGGCGTCCTGTTCTCGGCTCATATCCCGATTCAACCCTTCGTCTTCGTTAGCTGAAATCAGCCGTTGCGGTTAGCGAAGTCTTTCATGTAGCTGATCAGCGCATCGACCGCCGCTTCCGGTACCGCATTGTAGATACTGGCGCGCATTCCCCCTACCGAACGGTGGCCTTTCAGATTCAACAGGCCCGCCTCATCGACACCCGCCAAAAAGGCCTTGTCGAGGCCGCTGTCTGCCAATACGAAGGGAATATTCATCAACGAGCGGCTGGCCACCTCAACCGGGTTGCTGTAAAAGCCACTGTTGTCGATATAGGCGTAGAGTTTTTCAGCCTTGCGCCGGTTGATCACTTCCATTGCGTCCAGGCCACCCTGGGCTTTCAACCATTTGAAAACCAAGCCGGCCAGATACCAGGCCAGGGTCGGCGGCGTGTTGTACATGGAATCGTTTTCCGCCGCAGTCTGGTAATCAAACATCGTCGGAGTAATATCGCGAGACTTGCCCAGCAGGTCTTTGCGAACGATGACAATTGTCAGCCCGGCCGGGCCAATATTTTTCTGCGCACCAGCATAAATTACACCAAACTGGTTGACGTCAATGGGGCGAGACAGAATGGTGGACGACATATCGGCAACCAGCGGCGCCTTGACGTCCGGTGTCCAGAAAAACTCGACACCGCCAATGGTTTCGTTTGGCGTGTAGTGCAGATACGCCGCATTGTCACTCAGCTTCCAGCTATCAAAGGCCGGAATTGTCGTAAAATTCTGTTCTTCGGAGCTCGCCACCACGTTAACGTTAGCGTAGCGTTTAGCCTCTTTAATCGCCTTTTTGGACCACTGCCCGGTGTTAACGTAATCTACCGTGTCACCCGCTGCACAAAGGTTCAGCGGCACAGCAGAAAACTGGCTGCTGGCGCCACCTTGCAGAAACAACACCGCGTAGTCATCGGAAATATTCAGCAGTTCACGAAGATCCGCTTCCGCTGCGTTGGCAATGCTCACCATCTCGTCGGAGCGGTGGCTCATTTCCATTACGGACAAACCACGTCCCTGCCAATCCAGCAATTCGTCCCTTGCCTGGGCCAAAACACTTTCCGGAATCGCGGCCGGGCCTGCACAAAAATTGTAACAACGGGTCATTTAACTTACTGCTCCAAATGGTCTATAAAAAAATAACACTCTGCTTCAATCGCCAAAAACTCAGGCGTCGAGGTCGCTGCCAGATTCATCGCCACCTTCTGATTCAGCCGGCGCGGCGGGGGCAGGAGAAGCGTCCTCCGCGCTTACGGCAGCGCCCTCAGCGTCATCCAGTTCACCCTCGCCCTCTACCACATCGTCTTCCGCAACGCGCTGCACACCCACTAGGTGCTCATCTTCACGCAGGCGAATTACGCGAACACCCTGAGTATTCCGGCTCAGCAGCGACACCTCGTCAGTACGGGTACGAACCAGCGTACCCTGATCGGTGATCAACATCAGGTCGTCGCCGTCAAACACCTGCACCGCACCCACCAGGGCACCGTTGCGCTCGCTCATGGTCATTGCGATTACACCGCGATTACCACGCCCCTTACACGGGTATTCTTCAATAGCTGTGCGCTTGCCGTAGCCGTTTTCAGAAATAGTCAGCACCTTGCCGCCTTCCTGAGGAATGATCATCGCGATCACCAGCTGGTCATCATCCATACGCACACCGCGCACACCGCGGGCAGTTCGGCCCATGGCGCGCACATCGCCCTCGGCGAAACGCGCTGCTTTGCCGCCGCTGGTAAGCAGGACAACATCATCACTGCCATCGGTGATCGCTGTGCCGATCAGCACATCGCCTTCATCGAGTTCGACGGCGCGCAGACCGACGCTACGGGGACGGGAAAAGGCCTCCAGAGGAGTCTTTTTCACTGTGCCCTGGGCCGTTGCCATGAAGATAAAATAACCTTCAGTGTACTCATGGACCGGCAATATCGAAGTAATCCGCTCGTCTTCCGCCAGCGGCAGCAGATTGACCATGGGCCGGCCGCGGGAATTCCGCCCGGCAACCGGGATTTGGTAAACCTTGAGCCAGTAAACCTTGCCGATGTTGCTGAAACACAAAATGGTGTCGTGGGTATTGACCACCAGCAGGTGTTCGACAAAGTCCTCTTCCTTCACCGCCGTCGCCGATTTACCCATCCCGCCGCGACGCTGGGCCTGATAGGTATCCAGCGGCTGGGATTTGGCGTAACCGCCGTGAGAGATAGTCACCACCCGATCCTCTTCTGAAATCAGGTCTTCGTGGCTCAGATCCAGTTGAGAAGCAACAATTTCAGTGCGACGCTCATCGCCAAAATCCGCAACAACCTGTTGCAGCTCACCGCGAATCACGTCCAGCAGTACATCGGGGTTGCCGAGAATATTCAGGTATTCGGTAATTTCGAGCAGTTTCTGCTGGTACTCTTCCAGCAGTTTTTCATGCTCCAGGCCAGTCAGCTTCTGCAAGCGAAGGTCAAGGATGGCCTGCACCTGGGCAACCGACAACCAGTACTGGCCATCGCGCACCCCGAGCCCCTCTTCTAGGTCGTCGGGTCGGCAGGCATTCTCACCGGCGCGCTCCAGCATGCCGCTGACATCGCCCAGCTGCCAACCGCGGGACAACAGATTTTCACGCGCTTCCTGGGTGGTTGCAGAAGCTTTGATAGTCGCAATAACTTCATCGATATTGGATATCGCTACCGCCAAGCCTTCCAGAACATGGCCCCGCTCGCGGGCTTTGCGCAGCAGGTAAACGGTACGACGGGTAACCACTTCGCGGCGGTGGCGAATAAAATGCTCAAGCAATTCCTTGAGGTTCAATATCCGCGGCTGATTATCGACCAGCGCCACGATATTGATACCAAATACGTTTTGTAGCTGGGTCTGGGTGTAGAGATTGTTCAACACCACTTCACCGCTTTCGCCGCGCTTCATTTCGATCACAACGCGCAAACCGTCTTTGTCGGACTCGTCACGCAGCTCAGCAATGCCTTCGATTTTCTTCTCTTTAACAAGCTCGGCGATTTTTTCAATCAAGCGCGCTTTGTTTACCTGATAAGGCAGCTCGGTGATGATAATAGTGTCTTTGTTGTTCTTCTGGTTCTCGATCACCTCGGCGCGGGCGCGCACGTATATCCGCCCCCGACCGGTCTTGTAGGCTTCAACTATACCTGCACGACCGTTAATAATGGCCGCCGTCGGGAAGTCCGGCCCGGGGATATGCTCCATCAGCTCTTCGATGGTAATTTCCGGCTGGTCAATCAGCGCCAGACAGCCGTTAATGACCTCGGTGAGGTTATGCGGGGGGATATTGGTCGCCATCCCTACCGCAATCCCGGAGGAGCCGTTTACCAGCAGCGCTGGCAATTTGGTTGGCAGTACCGCGGGAATCTGCTCGGTACCGTCGTAGTTGGGCACCCAATCTACGGTTTCCTTGTCCAGATCAGCCAACATCTCGTGGGCAATTTTTTGCATCCGGATCTCGGTATAACGCATCGCCGCCGCGTTATCCCCGTCAATCGAGCCGAAGTTACCCTGCCCGTCCACCAGCATGTAGCGCAGTGAGAAAGGCTGGGCCATCCTAACAATGGTGTCGTACACGGCGGAGTCACCGTGAGGATGGTATTTACCGATAACATCACCGACCACACGGGCCGACTTCTTGTACCCCTTGTTCCAGTCGTTGCCCAATTCGCTCATGGCAAACAACACTCGACGGTGCACCGGCTTGAGCCCGTCCCGCACGTCGGGCAGGGCGCGCCCTACAATAACGCTCATCGCGTAATCGAGGTAGGACTGCTTGAGCTCGTCCTCAATGTTTACCGGTAAAATCTCTTTTGCGTTATCAGCCATCTAACAGACAATTCCTTATTTTCAGCCCACCAGCCAAAAGGGCGCTTTTCTCGCGCTGACATACGCTCAGCAATACTGCTGCCGCACGACCCCGTTCGCCGCGTCACCTCGCCGTATAGGCCTAGAATCTGCCGGCATTCCACCGCGAGACGGGCGCGAAACAAAACCGCAATAATAGCATAGCCGCCACCCCCATAAACAGCTCAAATCCACCTAAAATCAAGGTACTACCCGACATCACTGGTCGAATTTTCACCAGCGGCCGGGCCACACTCACAAGCAATTCCCGTATAATGCTGATTTGTCCGCCAAATAACTGAGCCCGTATGACAAGCGATCCCCTTACACCCGCTGACTTACTGATTTCCGCACGCTGGGTACTCCCGGTCACCGAGGGTTTCCCCCTGCTTGAGCACCACAGCATCGCGATCCGCGATGGCTTGATCACCGCAATCCTGCCCAGTGACCAGGCGGCAGCCATTCCGGCTACTAATCGAATAGACTTGGGCCAAAAGCTGCTTATGCCCGGCCTGGTCAATACCCACAACCACGCCGCAATGAGCCTGTTCCGTGGCATGGCCGACGACTATCCCCTGCACACCTGGCTCAACGACTACATCTGGCCCGCAGAGGGTCAGTGGGTCAGTGAAGAGTTCTCCCGGGATGGCTGTGCGCTGGCGATGGCGGAAATGCTGCGCGCCGGCACCACAACGTTCAGCGATATGTACTTCTTCCCTGAAGCCGCCGCAGAAATGGCGCAAAAGGCCGGGATGCGCGCCCAGTTTTGTTTTCCGATTTTCGATTTCCCCAGTGCCTGGGGCAGCGGCCCGGACGACTACTTCCGCAAGGGTCTGGCCCTGCGCGACAGCCACAAGCACCACGACCTGATCAATATCGGCTTTGGCCCCCACGCGCCCTACACTGTCAGCGATGAGCCCCTGAGAAAAGTGGCGATGCTCGCCGCGGAACTGGACTGCGCAGTGCAAATCCACCTTCACGAAACCGCTCACGAGGTCAACGAAAGCCTCGCGACATACGGCCTGCGGCCCATTGCCCGCATGGAGCAACTCGGCCTGCTCGGGCCGCGCACCCAGTGCGTTCATCTAACGGCATTGAACGGCGACGATATCGCCAGCCTGGCCAATAATGGCTGCCACGCTATCCACTGCCCCGAGTCCAACCTGAAGCTGGCCAGCGGTTTCTCGCCGGTAGAAAAAATGCGCCAGGCGGGAATCAATGTCGCCCTGGGCACCGACGGCGCGGCCAGCAACAACGACCTGGACCTGTTCAGCGACATGCGCACCGCCGCATTGCTCGGCAAGGCGGTCGCAGAAGATGCCTCGGCCCTGCCCGATCAATACGCCATAGAAATGGCCACCATCAACGGTGCCCGCGCCCTCGGCCTGGACCACCTGATCGGCAGCCTGGAGGTCGGCAAACAGGCCGACCTTATCGCAGTGGACTTCAGCGCTATTGAACAGCAACCGCTTTACCAGCCGGTTTCGCAACTGGTTTATACCAATATGGGCCACCGGGTCAGCCATAGCTGGATCAAAGGTCGACTAATGCTGGATAATGGCGAGTTGACCACCCTGGACAGCCGCGACGTGATAGAGCGCGCCGAACATTGGCGCAGCAAAATTCAAACAGCGTAATATTGCCGCGCTTACTATTTTGGAGAGATAACCCGACATGAGTTCTGCCAGTAACACCGCCAATGTCGACCCCGCTGAAATTGCCAAATTCGAAGAACTGGCCCACCGTTGGTGGGACCGGCACAGCGAATTCAAACCCCTGCACGACATCAACCCGCTGCGCGTCAACTACATCGACGAGTACTCCCCCCTGGCCGAACGCAGTGTGATCGATGTGGGTTGTGGCGGCGGTATTCTCGCGGAGGCAATGGCCCTGCGCGGCGCCAGTGTACTGGGCATCGATATGGGCGAAGCCCCCCTCTCCGTTGCCCGTTTGCACCAGCTGGAATCCGGGGCCAAGGTGGACTACCGGCAGACTACTGCCGAGCAGCTTGCCGAAGATGAAGCCGGCCGCTTTGATATTGTCACTTGCCTCGAGATGCTGGAGCATGTTCCCAACCCCGCCTCGGTGATTCGCGCCTGTGCCAAATTGTGCAAACCCGGCGGCGATATCTATTTTTCCACGATTAATCGCAACCCCAAATCCTTTGCACTGGCCATTGTCGGCGCCGAATACCTGTTGCGGATGCTCCCCAAGGGCACCCATGAATTCAGCCGTTTTATCAAACCGGCGGAATTGAGCAACTGGATTCGAGAAGCGGATCTACAACTCAAACACATGACCGGACTGGTTTATAACCCACTCACACGGCAGTACCGCCTGACCGAAAGAGACGTGGATGTGAACTATATGGTTCACGTCAAAAAGCCGCTTTGAACGGCAGCACGATGTTAAAAGCGATTCTATTTGACCTGGACGGCACCCTGCTGGACACTGCGGCGGACTTTACTCGGGTGTTAAATGACATGCTCGCTGATCGCGACCTGCCGCTCTGTCAGTACCATCAAGTGCGGGCCAATGTCTCCAATGGCGCCCGCGCCGTGCTTGAATTGGGCTTTGGACTCGATCCAGAGCACCCTGACTTTCCGCCGTTGCTTGAGGAATTTTTTGACCGCTACCAGGCCAAGCTGGCCGACGAAACCAGCCTGTTTCCCGGCATGGACAACGTTTTGCAAGAAATTGAGGCCCGTAATCAGGTCTGGGGCATCGTCACCAATAAACCCGCCCGCTTCACCACACCGCTGCTCGCCGAACTCGCTCTGGATCAACGCTGCGCCATTGCCGTGTGCCCGGATCACGTCACACACCGCAAGCCCCACGCCGAACCCCTGCTACTGGCCTGTACTCAGCTGGGCTGCTCTCCAGAGCAAGCAATCTATATCGGCGACCACCTGCGGGATATTGAGTCTGGCCGCAATGCCGGTATCAAGACTGTAGCCTGCCGCTATGGCTATATTCCCGATTCGGAAGACATTCACTCCTGGGGGGCGGATTACATCGTCGACAGTACCGCCGAACTAGGACAATTGCTCGGCCAAAAGAGCCAGTAAAACGCATTTAACGCAGCACCGCCTGCCGTATTAGGAGTCACCATGCCCCTCACACTTCCCGGCGATTTTCAGCCAACCGCCAACTGCCTCGAAGGTAAAGTGATTCTGGTTACCGGTGCCGGCGACGGCATCGGCCGAGCCGCCGCCCTGAACTACGCCCGGCACGGGGCCACAGTGATTCTGCTGGGCCGTACCATCGACAAGCTCGAAGCGGTCTACGACGAAATCGAAGCCGGCGGCTACCCACAACCTGCCATCTACCCGATGCACCTGCGCGGCGCCACGGAGCACGACTACCACGAGCTGGCTAACACTATCGAGAAAGAATTCGGCAAGCTGGACGGACTGCTCCACAATGCCAGCGAACTGGGGCAACGCCGCAGTCTGGCTCAAACAAGTCTGGACAGCTGGGAGAATGTCCTACATGTGAACGTGAGTGCGGCATTTATGATGACCCAGGCCCTACTGCCCTTGTTGGCTGTAGCCCCCACCGCCTCGGTGATTTTTACCTCGTCAAGCGTGGGCCGCAAAGGTCGGGCCTTCTGGGGCGCTTACGCGGTATCGAAGTTTGCGACAGAGGGCATGATGGAAGTGCTCGCCGATGAGGAATTTGACCTGAACAATACCCGGGTCAACAGCATCAACCCCGGCGCCACCAATACCGCAATGCGCCGCGCCGCCTACCCCGGCGAAGATCCGGCAAGCAACCCGGCCCCCGAGACGATCATGCCGCTGTATCTCTACCTGATGAGCGATGCCAGCGCCGCAGTAAACGGCCAGCGTTTCGATGCCCAGCCCAAGCCCCAGGCCTGAAACCTGGGGCAGGACACGCCTGGAATAGAAAGTATCAGGCCCGCAACAGGTCCTGCATAACCTCTATTTGCTCGTAGAATGACGCGTCTTCCTCGCCCGGTGTCACCGGCAAGCCAAGGCGCTCAAATGCAGTTACCGTTGCCCAATCCACCTTTGCCAGAGGATGATCCGTGCCCCGGTAGGTATGCAGATTGGCGACCATCACCAAATCGGCATAATCCGGCGCCGGAGGCTGACGGTTAAATTTCAGATGCTCTTCCGGTACAGCAACCAGCTCCGGCGCGAATCCCCAGGACTCAAGAATTTGTCGGCCCACCCCGGGGGTCAACTCAATCAACACCTGATCCAGCAATTCGGGGTGATCACGCAGGAAACCGCGCCCCACCGCATAAGACAAAATCGGCAGTGCGCCGATTTGATGAATGACCCCCGCCAAGGTTGCCAGCTCGGGCTTCAAACCCTTCTGCCCCTTTGCCAGCGTATGGCTGACCGCCGCCACATCAGTGCTGTGTACCCAGATCGCCCGCATACGTTTGTTCAGGCTTTCCTTGGTGGAGAGAAAAATCTGTTGCATGGCCATGGTAGTGACCAGAGTTGAAGTGTAGGACAGCCCGATACGACTGATGGCCCCCTTCACGTCATTGACCGGCTCAAGGCCCCGCAGCAGCGAACTGTTTCCCACACGAACCACACGGGCGGCAATGGAACTGTCGTGCTCTATAATCGATGCCAGCATCGCAATACTGACGTCCGGATCGCTCGCCGCTTCGCGAATCTCCAGTGCGACCTCCGGCAATGTAGGCAGGGTAATCGAGTCACTTTCAATAGCTTGAAACAAATCGTTGCGAACCTGATCTATGAATTGATTTGCCGCGTCCACTGTTTATTCTCCAACACCAACATTTTCCCAAGCCTAGCAGACAGTCAGGGGCCTCGCGCATCCCTAAATATACCTACTCCGGAGGCGTTGTAAGCTACTGAAAACCGGCGTTTTAATTCCCGTGTGCGGCGCTGCGCCTCAGGCCGCCAGAGGTTTGGCAAAAATAATCACAAACAACAGCAAAACCAGCGCCGCAAACTGCAGCACGGTATGAAGGACATGACGCTTGATCGCATAACCCGTCAACAGTGCGATAAGGGTTTGAAACAGGTAGTAAATTGCAAATATTCGCGACGCGATAGTGATGATACTGAAAATATCCGTGGCCCAGATCAACACCACCGCCAACGTACACACCAAGACATAGCCCTGCTGTTCGCTGATTTTCGCCTTGCTCAACTGAACCTGCAGACCGCCCGCCCCCAGGGTATCGGCAATCGCCGCGCTAAACTGGCTCAAGATCGCCGCGAAAGCCAACAAATACGGTAACAGCAAGGAAAGCGACCCCACTACAGAAATAATTTCCGTCTCATTGGCTTCGCCGTTCATACCCACAAATAAACGCCAGGACCAGAGGATGAACAGACAGTAAATAACCGCGGACAGAATCTGTGCCAAACGCATACTCCCAATGCGCGTAGCAGCGGGATAATGATTCCCCAAATATCGCGACGTCTCGAAGCCCTGCACAATCAGCAGGACACCGGCAAGATAGCGAAAGTTCTCAAAATTCCACAACGATTCCACCGGCGCGAATACCAGGTCACTGGCCACACCCGCGGTACCGGAATCCAGGGAAAAATAATGTACCCCCAGCGCCACTAGCAAACAGGCGATGATCGATAATTTGCCGTTAACAGCGTGCTTCTCAATAAACACCAATCCCTTGAGATTGCGAAACCAGCCAATACCGGCAATTGTTAGCAGCAATACGCTCGCCAGCAGATCTGCCAATACATCATTTTCAATATTGAAAATTTTCAGGGCGAAAGCCGCCAACAAACGGATATAAAAAGCCACTGAGGCAACATACGCAAAACCCAGGCTCAGATCCGCCAGGGTTTCCACAGACTTCAGGCGTCGGTACAAGGCCGTTGCAATACCGATCGGCAGATCATTGGTTGATTCGGCATTTAGAATCGGCTCAGCATTGCAGATATTAAACCGTATCACCTCACCCAAGAGATACGCCGCCGCCACGACCAACAACATTGCGATCGGCGCCTGTTGGCTAAACACACTGACCAGCACCGGCCCTGACACCAGAAAACCACTGCCGATAATCGACGCCAGAGGTGTTACCGCAGCAGACCACGAGCCCGAATGATTTACCCGTTCGCTGTAGAGAATGAGAAGCACACCAACCAGTACAACAATTTCCATGGCTTCCCAAATCATTCTGTACGCAAGGCCTCAATCGGATTTAGTCGCGCGGCGCGAAACGCGGGAGCAATACCGGCCAACAGGCCGATCAGCATCGATAACATTAGCGCCAAAAACAAATACAGGGGATTGAGCGCCAGCGGCAGGCCCGGCGCGATCATTTTTGCACTCAGTACCAGTGCGATAACCAGCGAGATCCCCGCAACACCACCGCTGGCGGCAAGAACAATTGCCTCGCCCAAAAACATCCACACAATCTGCGCCGGGGTGCAGCCCAGCGCGCATAATAA
>JBFEVY010000072.1:0-12224 GCA_041546665.1 Spongiibacteraceae bacterium
CACCACAAACAGGTTCAGGTCTATCTTACTCATAACGGCCAAAAGTCTTTTTGATAAGTAATGGTTATTATTTTATATAAAAATAATAAATTTTGATAATGTTATCCCGGCGGCTACACTGTTCCCCGTATAGTCAGTCGGAAGCACCTTGATGTCAGAAGTCCTAATAGTTCGCCACGGCCAGGCCTGTTTTGGTACGGATAACTACGATCGCCTCAGTGCAGTTGGCTGGGAGCAGTCTCGTCTGCTGGGACAATATTTTGCTGGACTGGATTACCAATTCGATGCCTGCTTCACCGGGGCCATGCGCCGCCACCGTGAGACCCTGGCGGGTATTCGTGACTCGGTATCTGTCATGCCTGAGGCCACGGAATTGCCCGGTCTGAACGAATACGATTTTCACACCTTGCTTGACGCCTATATCGCGCAGAGTGGCGAAGTGATTGATCGCAATGACAGCAAAAGTTTTTATCGCGGCCTGCGCAAAGCACTGTTGGCCTGGAGTGAAGGTCGGCTTGATGGCGCTGCGGAAAGCTGGGCGGATTTTGAAACCCGGGTACAAGACACCATGGCGGCCATTGCCGAGCCCGAGGGGCGGATACTGGTGGTGACCTCCGGGGGCGCCAGCAGCGCAATATTGCGCGCCGTATTGGGGGTGGATGCGGAAACCATGATTGAGCTGAATCTCCAGGCGAGAAACAGCGCCATCAGCTATTATTTTTGTAAACACGGCCGTTATCGTCTCAATAGCTTTAATGCTGTACCGCATCTGGAACAACCGCAGTACCGGCACCTGATCAGTTATACCTAAATTAGCGAGATTAATGACTCACTGAATACCAACAAGGCAGGATACTCCCATGGATTTGACACCTTCAGCAGCAGCCCAGGATTTACTCGCAAGACTCGAACGTTTTTTCGATGACAATATCTATCCCAATGAGAAGGTCTACTCGGAGCACATTCACAATGCGGAGAACCGCTACGCCGCGATTCCCCTGATGGACGATCTCAAGGCCAAGGCGAAGTCAGCAGGCTTGTGGAACCTGTTCGTACCGCCGTCGCACAGCGAGTACTGCGACCACGATGGCCTGAGCTTTATCGATTACGCCCCGCTGTGCGAGGTGATGGGCCGGGTGCTTTGGTCGCCGGAAGTGTTTAACTGTAACGCCCCCGATACCGGCAATATGGAAGTGTTCATGAATTTTGGCACCGATGAGCAGAAGGCGCGCTGGCTGACCCCTTTGCTTAATGGCGATATTCGCTCCTCCTACGCGATGACCGAACCCCAGGTGGCCAGTTCCGATGCCACTAATGTAGAACTGCGTATTGAAAAGCAGGGCGACGAGTGGGTGCTCAATGGTCGCAAGTGGTTTATCACCGGGGCGATGAACGAACGCACGAAGATTTTCATCGTGATGGGTAAATCCGATCCGGACAACGAAAGTCGCCACCTGCAGCAGACTCAGGTATTGGTGCCCAAGGGCACTCCCGGGATGACGATTGTGCGCCCGCTGACCACCTTCGGCTACGACGATGCACCCATCGGCCACGCTGAGCTGGTTTTTGAAGACGTGCGGGTGCCGCTGGAGAACGTCCTGGCTGGGCCAGGCCGGGGCTTTGAAATTGCCCAGAGCCGTCTGGCGCCGGGCCGTATGCACCACTGCATGCGTCTGATCGGTACCGCGCAACGCTCGCTGGAACTGGCCTGCCAACGGGTTGAAAACCGGATGACCTTCGGTCGCAAGCTGAGCCAGCATCAGTCCATCCGCGAGGAGATCTCGCGCAGCTTTTCCGAGATTGAAATGGCGCGCCTGCTGGTACTGAAAACCTGTAAAACCATCGATGAAAAAGGCCCGATGGGCAGTCTTGATTTGATCGCCGCCACCAAAACGACAGTGCCGCTGCTGGTGCAGAATGTGATCGACCGCTGTATGCAGATGCATGGTGCCGGCGGCTTCACCGACGACTATTGCATGGCGGAAGGCTTTAACTACGCGCGTTGGTGTCGTCAGGCCGATGGCCCGGATCAGGTTCACCAGATGGCCCTGGGTAAGCAGGTGATTAACCGGTACGCCAAATAAGGAATATTCATGTCGGCTTTTGATCTTGATACAGAAAAACTCGCGGCCTATTTGGAAGCCAATGTCGAGGGTTTTAAAGGTCCGCTGTCCGCTGAAAAGTTTGCCGGCGGCCAGTCCAATCCAACTTACCTGATTGAATCGCCCAGTGGGCGTTACGTACTGCGCCGCAAGCCGCCGGGCAACTTGCTTGCCTCGGCGCATGCAGTGGACCGCGAATTTCGGGTAATGAAGGCGCTGGCGCCCACCGCGGTCCCGGTTCCGACTATGCGTGTGCTCTGCGACGACGATTCGGTGATCGGCTCGATGTTCTACCTCATGGACTTTATTGAGGGAGACATTTTTTGGAATGCGGCGCTGCCGGATCACTCTAAAGGGCAGCGCACTGCGATTTACGACAATATGAACCGGGTGTTGGCAGAGCTGCACAATGTTGATGTTGACGCTGCGGGCCTCGGTGACTACGGCAAGCCAGGTAATTATTACGAGCGGCAGATCGGTCGCTGGACCAAGCAGTATCGCGCTAGCGAAACCGAACGCATTGACGATATGGAGACAATGATCGAATGGCTGGCAGCAAACAGGCCGGAGGACGATGGTCAGGTCTGTCTCGCACACGGTGATTTCCGCCTCGACAATATGATGTTCGAAAAAGGTGGCACTGAAGTCGTTGCCTTGCTCGACTGGGAGCTGTCGACACTTGGTCATCCCTTTGCCGACCTAGCTTACCAGTGTATGCAGTGGCGTATCGCCAGCGATGCCGCGATTCCCGGTTTGGGTGATATTGACCGCAGTGCGCTGGGTATTCCCACCGAGGCAGAGTATGTACAGCGCTACTGCGAGCGCCGGGGAATTGCCGCGATCGATAACTGGAATTTCTATCTTGTGTTCTCGTTTTTCCGACTCGCCGCGATTTTGCAAGGCGTATTGAAGCGGGCCATTGATGGCAATGCCTCCAGTCAGAAAGCCCTGGATTACGGTGCGATGGTTAAACCACTGGCGGCACTGGGTGTTGGCCTGATCGATCAGGACGCGTAACACCGCACCTGCACAGGGTAGTGCAGGAGCAGGCCCTATCGGGGCTACGCTTCGTACCCCCGGGGGGCGAAAATTTGGATCGAACAGGGAAATGCAATTAGGGTGAACAGGTCCTAGAATATCGACTTATGCTTAGTGCTTTTGAGGTCGTTTATGCATGATCCTGATGTGGTGTTGCGACGGGCTGCTCCGGTGCTGCCGCAGCTTCGCCTTCAATCCCTCGATGAGGCCATCCGCTACGGCGAGTTTTTTGCCGAGGCGGGTGTGCCGGTTGTCGAACTGAGTGTCGGTCACCGGGATACCTGGAAAATGCTTAAACAGCTTCGCAATTGCATGCCCGGTGCCCTGGTGGGCGTTGGCAATGTGCTGCGTCGGCCGGATATGTTGCGGGCGGCGGACGAGGCTGACTTTGTTTCGAGCCCGGGTTTTTCGTCTGAACTGGCAAATATCGCGCGGAAAACGCTACTCGCTTATTTGCCAGGGATAGCGACTGCAACGGAAGTGATGGCGGTGCTCGCCGCGGATCAAAGGGCAATGAAATTCTTTCCCGCGCCGGCACTCGGTGGCGTATCCATGCTGCACAGCTTTGCCAGTGCTTTCCCCGATGTGCAATTTTGCCCCAGCGGCGGTATTGACGCGGAAAACTATCAAGAATACCTCGCCCTGGACGCGGTGGCCTGCGTGGCGGGAGAGTGGCTCATTCCCTCTGTTGCCCAGCTTGAGCAGGACCGTGACGGCTGCGTGGAAAGGCTCAAGTCCATTTGTCAGCGCCGCTAAGCGTTGCCTCAGCCCCTACTTCGGGTTTGCTGTGCGCTGTTGGCGATATTCCGAGGGCGACATTTTAAACCAGCGTTTGAAGGCGCGACTGAATCCGGTGCTATTGGCATAGCCAAGTAGAAAGCTGATATCGGTCAAACTGTAATGCGTGGTGCTGAGATACTTGCAGGCGAGTTCCCGGCGCGCTTTGTCGAGTAAATATTGATAGCTGGTGTTTTGCTGTTGAAGCTTACCCTGCAATTTTCGTAGGCTCATATTCAGCTTTTCTGCAAGTTTGTCTGCACTGATCTCGCCATTAGGCAGGGCATTCAAAATCTCGTGGTAAATCCGTTCCTCGAACTCCGGCGCCATTTGGGTAATGAAGGCTTCAATAATAGCATCGTGCTGCCTGGCCAGCGCTTCATTGGCGTAGCGCACGGGCCGTTCGATATCTTCCCGGCGGAAAAACATTTTGTCAGCTTCACATTCGTACTGACAGGGACATTTAAAAGCCTCTAGAAAGGCTGCGGGATCGACGGGAAGAGGGCGGTTGCGTTCGATTTTCAGGGGGGCGAATTCGGGATCATCAGTAATCTCCCGCATCATATTCACCACGCCAAAAAAGAACGCGTCAATGGCTGGGTAGGGAATCAACCGCGTATTGTCGCTGTCGCAGTGTAAGGTACCTTGAAAAATCCAGTAGTCGCCGGTGTCCACAATTTCGACCCGGCCGGAATCAGAAATAATCGCGTTATAGCGTGCGAAGCGTTGCAGGGCATCGGCAACTGTTCGGCTTGCCAAAATTGCCAAGCCAAGCGCGTGGAAGGTGTGTGCCTTGACGTAGTGGCCCAGATGAATTCCAAAACAGTCGATTCCCGTTACCTCGGCACACAGGGGGTAGAGATGACGCAATTTGCTATCGGGTATGCGATGGTCGGGCTGGATCGCCGTATCGTGGTCAATCCCCGCTCGTGAAAACACGGCAACGGGGTCAATGCCCTGGTCTTTCAGGCATTCGCTGATGATCCTGGCCCAGGTTCCACCCGTGGTGTGGGTGCCGGGGAATAGTGGGTTGGTGTCCAATATAGTGGTGTTCACAAAAAGATTTGCGTACAAGGATAACAAGTTTGCGCCTGTTGAATAATCCCGTATGGCTGCGAAGTATATTATTTGCGGCGGGCTTTGCGTCCAATGTTTTTCCTGCTGTGGGGAGCGCTCCTGTGTGATTGGCGAAGGGGGCAAGGTCTTGTCTCGGTGGGGTAAGGGCACACAATAAGGAGAAGATATGTCTGTGGAGACCTTTGATTACATTATCGTCGGCGCCGGCTCGGCGGGCTCGGTGTTGGCGTCGCGCCTGTCGGAATCCGGGCAATACACGGTGTGTGTGCTGGAGGCTGGTGGATCGGGCAAGAGTTCACTGATCAAGGCCCCAGCAGGGCTGATTGCAATGGTGCCCACAAAATTGAATAACTGGGCCTATGAGACTGTGCCCCAGCCAGGTTTGAATGGGCGCAGAGGCTATCAACCCCGGGGGAAATGCCTCGGCGGTTCCAGTTCAATCAATGCGATGCTTTATGTCAGAGGACATCGCAGTGATTACGACAATTGGGCGGCGGCGGGTAATGCAGGGTGGTCCTATGATGAGGTGCTACCTTATTTCAAACGCGCCGAATGCAATGAAACCTTTGCCGATGACAGCGAATTCCACGGTGCCGACGGCCCCTTGAACGTCGCCGCACTCACCTCGCCCAGTCCACTTAATCAGGCGTTTATCCGCTCCGCGGAGGATCAGGGGATTCCCCATAACCCCGATTATAATGCCCGCGAACAATTCGGGTGTTTTGAGTATCAGGTTACTCAGAAAAATGGTGAGCGCTGGGGTGCTGCAGCAGCGTATTTGCGCCCGGCTATGTCCCGTCCCAATCTTAAAGTGATTACCGATGCGCCCTTTAACAAGGTGATTTTCGACGGTAAAAAGGCGGTGGGCGTCAGCTACTCACAAAAAGGTGAGCACCGCGAAGTTCGCGCACGCCGGGAGGTGATTCTGAGCGGCGGGGCCTTTGGTTCGCCACAAATGCTGATGCTGTCGGGTATCGGGCGCGCCGAAGAACTCAAGCGCCATGGTATCGACATCCTGCACGCGCTGCCCGGTGTTGGACAAAATCTGCAGGACCATATCGACTACACCGTCCCCTATAAAACCCCTTATACCGCCGATGCCTATGGGTTATCACTGCGCGGGTCTGCGCGGGTGGCGGCGGGGATTGCCCAATGGATGAGCAGCCGAAAAGGGATTATCACCACCCCATACGCTGAGGCAGGGGCCTTTGTTCGCTCTGAGCCCGAGCACAACGTGCCCGATCTGCAGATGGTTTTTGTGGTCGCGGTGGTGGATGATCATGGCCGTAAAATGCATGCCGGCCACGGTTACAGTTGCCATATCGAAGTGCTGCGGCCGAAGAGCACCGGAGAGGTGGGACTTAACTCTCCAAATCCACAGGATGCGCCGCGCATCGACCCGCGGTTCTTCAGTGATCGTGCAGACCTCGATGTCTTGGTAAAAGGCGCGAAGTTGCAGGCCAAAATTCTGGAGAGTCAGCACTTTGCCAAATACCAACCCAAGCTTGTCTACCCCGTGGACTGGAATGACGACGCGGCAATTGAGCAGGATATCCGCAATCGCGCCGACACGCAGTATCACCCGACTAGCTCCTGCAAAATGGCGCCGGATTCAGACCCTATGGGAGTAGTTAACGCTGAACTCAAAGTACGGGGGGTGGAAGGGCTGCGGGTTGTCGACGCGTCGATCATGCCCTCTGTGACGGGAGGGAATACCAACGCGCCCACCATTATGATCGCCGAGAAAGCGGCGGATATGATCCTCGCGAGTTGATAGCCTGGGCTCAGGGAGCCCAGTAGATCTCCACCGGGACGTTGTTCTGGTGGAGGACCATCTCGATAGGATAGCTACTGTCTCCAGCCAGTGCAGCATCCAACACTTCGCGTTTACGTTGACCGGTAATCTGTACGATGATGCGGCGGCTGTTAAACACGGCGGCGGGGGTGAGGGAAATACGCTCATAGGGCGCGGCGCCGGGGTGTACTGCCATGCAGTGTTGTTCGATGCTGTGCTGTAAGTCTTCGTATTCCGGTGCGTCGTGAAACCACGACGCGGTGTGCCCGTCATCGCCCATGCCGAGGTGGATAACGTCCAGCGGCCAGTCCAGCTCTGCCAACTGTTGATCCAGGTAGAACTGGCCGTCTTTCGGGCTGCTATGATGGGTTTTCATGGCCAGATAGCGGCAAGCCGAGGCCGGGCCATCAAGCAGGCTGCGTTTCAGCAAGCTATCGTTTCGGTCAGCGTGGCCGTCGGGTAACCAGCGCTCGTCGACCAGCAGGCAGTCGATATTTTGCCAGGCCAGCGCCTTAGCGCCGAGAAGTTGGAACATGGCTTCCGGTGTACTGCCGCCGGAGACCGCGAGGCTGGCCCTAGGGCGCGCGCCCAGCGCATCGGCCAGCGACTGACTAATGCTATTGGCGATGACCTCGGCCTGTTCCTGACGGTCGGAAAGCGGGATCAAAGTCGGTTTGTTCATGGTATTCCTCGTATTCGTTGTTATTTGCGCGAGTCGCTATTCGTGCCAGCTGTGACCGGATTTTTCCGGTAGTGCCAGGGCTGCGCTGGGGCCCATTGTGCCCGCAACATAGGGTTTTGGCTGCATCCCGGTGTCATCCCAGGCTTTTATGATCTGGTCCACCCAGGCCCAGCAGGCTTCTACTTCGTCGCGGCGCATAAACAGGGTCTGGTCGCCTTCCAATACGTCGAGTAGCAGGCGTTCATAGGCCTCGTGGGATTGGAGCTGGTTGTGCAGGTCGGAGTCGAGGTTAAGCTCTACCTGTTCCAGCTTTAACTGGCGACTCAGGCCGGGCTTTTTGTTGAGCTTGTAAAGGGTAATGTTTTCCTCTGGTTGCAGGCGAATCACCAGTTTGTTCGACAGGTCGTTGGGGTCACCGGCAAACAGGGAGAAGGGGTGCTTTTTAAATTCCACTACAATTTCTGAAAAGCGCCGCGTCAGGCGTTTACCCGTGCGCAGGTAAAACGGTGTGCCCACCCAGCGCCAATTGTGCACTTCGGCTTCTATGGCGACAAAGGTTTCCGTATTCAGCGCATCTTCAAAGCCCGTTTCGTCCAGAAAAGCGGATACCGGCTGGCCGTCGATGGCACCTGCCTGATAGCGACCGCGTATGGTTTTCGCTTTGGCGTTGTCGGCGGTGATAGGCTTGAGTGCCTGGAGAACCTTAACTTTTTCATCCCGCAGGGTATTGGCGCGGAGATTGGCGGGAGGTTCCATCGCGACCAAACACAGCAGTTGCAATAGGTGGTTTTGGACCATATCTCGCAGTGCGCCGGTGCGCGCGTAAAAATCCCCCCGGCCCTCTACGCCGATATTCTCGGCAACAGTGATCTGAATATTGTCGATATATTGGCTGTTCCACAGTGGTCCGAACAGCGCGTTGCCGAAGCGCAATACCAATAGATTCTGTACTGTTTCCTTGCCGAGATAATGGTCAATGCGAAAGACATTGTGTTCAGAGAAGACCTGTAACACCTCATTGTTGATTTCGGTACAGCTTTGCAGGTTGTGGCCCAGGGGCTTTTCGAGCACGACTCGCGAGTATTCATTGACCGCGCCGACACTGTTTAGATTGCGGCAAATGCTGCTGTACAACGACGACAAAGTCGCCAGGTAGAAGACGGTTGAGGATTGCTCCTGCTGACCTAGCAGCTCCGCGAGGTGGGAGTAGTCCTTGAGGGTGTTCACTTCAAGGCTGACATAGCGAATTTTCGCCGCGTATTTTTGCCAGTCCTGCTCGCTCCAGAAGTGCGCGGGGAGGTATTCCTCCATCGCAGTGTGTACCCGTTCGCGGTATTCCTGATCACTGCATTGACTGCGTCCCAGGCAGTAGATATGGGTAACCCTGTTGAGCAAACCTTCACGTTGCAGTTTGTACAGCGCGGGTTGCAGTTTGCGCAGGGATAAATCGCCGGTGGCGCCGAAAATGACGAGTTGACTGTGAGGCGTATAGTTCATTGACCACTGTCCGAGAGTCCTTTGTCTCTATACTACGCGTATAGCAAAGACAGGCAATGGCAATGACCTGGGATTTGCGAGTTTTTCGTTTTTTCTAGAGGAATTTCTGACGCGTTTCGCGTGAGGAGGCTGGTCCAAGCCAAAAAGACTTAGACCAGTATTGCAGCGATTACTTAGGCCATACCGAGGCTGTGACGGCGGCCACTGTTAGTGGTGTTGCCATCGGCGCCGTACATCGGATTTGAGGCGTCTTCCATGCCGAGAATTTCCAGGGCGCGCCGGGTATAGCGAGTCTGGTTGCTGATGTCCTTGCCGTTTTGCTGATTCAACGACTGGCAGCGTTGCAGAATGGCGAGGATATTTTGCCACTGAACTTCCAGTGCTGTAGCGGACTCAGAGCGCAAATAAAACTGGCGGTTGCGCTCGAGTGTGTCCAGGGTTTGTACCAGCTCGCTTTTCTTATCAGCCAGGTTAGCGAGAGTGATACTGCGCTCTAGGGAGTCGATGTCCCGGCTTTTGAGAACATGGCTTTCCTGGCTCAGCAGCGTCTCAAGCGCCTGCGCACCCTGTTCGATTTGCTGGTAGGTCGTATGCAGCTGGCTCATCTTAGTTTCCTGCCATCATTTCGAGATTGATAAAAGCTTCGGCAACGGCCTTGGCGTTGATCGAATACTCACCGTTGCGAATCGCCGTTTTAATGGCGTCGACTTTCTGGCGGTCGATACCGTCACTGGCGTTGATTTCTTCCCGTGTCCGTTCCACCACTGAACCCTCCATGCGGCTGCCTGAAGTTGTGCTTGATTCCGTTTCCTTGGCCGTCGCTGTCTTACTGCTATCCGCAGTATTCGTACGTCCCGTGTCGATCCGGCGACCGTGGCTGATTCCGGTGTTGTTAATGCGATCGACCATGTTGTTGTCCTCTAAAATAAAACTTCATGCTTTAGTCATCGGCAGGCTTGATAAAAACTTGAGCCTTTTTTGCAAATAAAATATTTCCTGCGATCTACCGGAAAACCACCTTTCCAGAAGACTGAACTACACCTTGTAACTCTTTGCCAGAGCTCAGGTTTTTTACTCGAATTAGTGCACCTAGCGCGGCGCTTTCCTGGGCGACCCCCACCATGCTGACGGCAATCGGCCCGGTAAGGTTAATCAGTTCTACCCGCTGGCCTTTCTGTATCACATTGTCTGCCTCAACCACGGCGGGGGTTAATACCGCTCCCTGGGCGATGGCGCGTCGGGCGCGGTAACCCCCGGCATCGTCAAGAGTACGTAAATACCCGTACGACAACGTAGAAATATTCCGTTCACTCCAGGTGATATCGCTGTCATTAATACTCATGCCCGGGCCAATTGGATGTTTGGCGACCATTACTTTGGCATAAGCGGCGATATTCACCGGAAGGTAAATTTTCCATGGCCGTTCTCCCGGACAGCGCACGCCTACTGTTGTGCGCTGTTTAATTCGCGCACCCGGCGGAAGAAACGCTTCTGGGGTAATTGGGCACTTCGCCAATTGAGTCCGCGGGTCGAGGCCATCGACCTCGATGCGGTACTTCATATCCTTCCAAGGGTTGCGCGCGGCGATAAAGGCTTTGGCAACCTGGGCAATGCGTTGGTGATCCTCTTTCTCAAAGGCCGCGACATGCTGGCTAATTCCGACACCCAATAGCAACAAGAAACCTACGGCGAAACGGGTAAGCGTTGCTGATTGATGTGTGTTGTGTGCCTTCCTGCTCATTGTCTCATTGCCAAAAAAATGTCGTCACCCGGCTTAGCAGCAAACAACGTGCCAGTAAGAATTATCTGCGTGGGGTAAACGTCCCGGCGGACGAAATGTGAGTGAGGAATATAGCTGGCAAGTTGGCCAGGGTGAGAAATAACGGCGTTTTTAAGGGCGGCAAGAGGTGTGGAGACTTTTTCTAAAAAAAGCGGCAAAGGCTTGCCATAGGTTCGCCAAAAAAATGTCGCGATGTTCGTAAGTAATTGAAAATAAAGCTCTAACGGGAGTGGCACGCAGTTTGCAAAATCCAGCCTGAACAGCCGAATACCAAAGCGAAAAGGCAGGTCCTTTCGAAAGTATCGGCGGGAAGCGAAAAAACTTTAGGCGCGGTAAGAAAAATGGCAATCAATTTCGACAAGGCACTGGGTATTCATGAAAAGGCATTGTTCTTACGGGAACAGCGCAATGAATTACTGGCGGCGAATATTGCTAACGCGGACACCCCCGGGTATCAGGCGCGGGACATCGATTTTCGCGCGGCGCTCAGTGAGGCAGGTACCCAAAACCAGTTGGCAATGACGGCGACCCAGGGCGGCCACTTTGGTGATAGCAGTGCAGAGCCCTACAGCGCCGATATCAAATACCGAATTCCATTTCAGCGTTCGTTGGACGGAAATACCGTTGAAACCCATGTTGAACAACTCAAATACGCTGATAACAGTATGCGTTATCAAACCACGTTGACCTTTCTCAGCAACCGTTTCGCCAGCATGAAAAATATTATTCAGGGAGGCCGATAAATCATGGCAAATCCGATGGACATCGCCGCAACAGCAATGAATGCGCAGATGTTAAGACTGAATACCGTTGCCAGTAATTTGGCGAATTCCGAGTCTCTCAGTGGTTCAGAAGCCGAGGCCTACCGTTCTCAACAGGTGGTTTTCTCAACGGTGTTAGACGAACAGCGCAATGTTGCAGGCGTCAATGTGACAGGGGTGGTTGAGAGCCAGGCTGACATACCCAAGCGTTTTGAGCCCGGCCACCCGCTGGCTGATGAACAGGGTTACGTGTATGGCTCCAATGTAAATACCGCCGAGGAGATGGCGAATATGATCTCGGCCTCGCGCTCTTTCCAGGATAACGCTGAAGTGTTTTCGACCACCAAAAAACTCATGCTGCGGACCTTGCAGCTCGGTCAGCAATAGGAGCCTGAGCGATGGAAATAAGAACCCTTGAACAACTGCAGGCGACCACCGCGGCGACGCAGCAGAAAAAAGATGCCAGCTCGCTGGATCAGGACGATTTTATGACCCTGATGCTGCAGCAACTGAAAAGTCAGGATCCGTTTAAGCCCACCGACAACACCGAGTTCATCAGCCAGATGGCGCAGCTTACCTCGGTGAGTGGTATCAGCGAGATGAATGAAAACCTGGCGGGCTTGACCTCGTCGCTGTATTCCGCGCAGTTGCTGGATGCCTCTTCGTTGATCGGTAAAGACGTGTTGGTGAATTCCAGCACGATTTCATTGGGTAA
>JBFEVY010000345.1:0-3600 GCA_041546665.1 Spongiibacteraceae bacterium
ACCCGAGGTCAACCGCGACATCAAAAGCGCAGTGCGGCCGGTTTCCGTCATCGACACAATCGCCTTGACGCCCAGCTGGTGGTTTGCCGCATACACCGCGCTCATGGCCAGGGTTTCCTGCACGGATTCAAAGGTCCGCTCCAGACGGTAACTCGACTTGCGCGCCGAGGGATAGCGCTCGGCACCCTCGCAATTACGCGCCATCGCCATCACCGTTTCCACGGGATAATCACCGCTCGCGGTCTCCGCCGACAGCATTACCGCGTCTGTCCCGTCGAGTACGGCATTGGCGACATCAAAAACTTCCGCTCGGGTTGGCACCGGGTTGTGAATCATTGATTCCATCATTTGAGTCGCGGTAATCACCGGGCGATTCAGTACCCGAGCCCGCTTGATAATATGTTTTTGCAGGCCGATCAGACTGGCATCACCAATCTCAACACCGAGATCTCCCCGGGCCACCATCACCCCGTCGCAGGCGCGGATCAGTTCGTCCAGGTGCTCATCCGTTGCCACCGCTTCCGCGCGTTCGATCTTGCCAATGATATGGGCAAAACAACCGGCCTTCTGCAATTTTTCCCTGGCATCAATAATGTCTTCCGCGCTACTGGGAAATGAGACCGCAATAAAATCCAGGCCCATGGTCGCGGCATTGGCAATATCCGCCATGTCCTTTTCGGTCAGTGCCGGCGCGGACAGTCCCCCGCCTAGGCGATTGATGCCCTTGCGCGAATAAAGCGTGCCGGCGCTTTCTGAGGTACAGAACACCTGCTCACCGTCGACCTTATCCACCGCCAGGCGGAGACGTCCATCATCAAGCAGCAGAGTATCCCCGGCGCCGACGGAACGCGCCAACGGTTCATAGTCCACCCCGATGTGATGCTCGCTGCCCTCGCCATCGTTGAGCTGGGTATCCAAAATCAGCTTTAAACCCGGCTGCAGCCTGACCGATGGCACCGCCAGAGTACGCAGGCGGATTTTGGGACCCTGCAAATCTCCCAGCAGACCAACATAACAGTCTTTTTCGGCAGCGATCTCGCGAATCAGGGCCGCACGCTCGCGATGCTCCTCTGGGGAACCGTGAGAAAAATTGAGGCGAAAGACGTTCACCCCGGCGGAAATCATTTTGGATAATTGTTCACGGGAGTCACAGGCAGGACCCACCGTGGCGACAATTTTGGTACGGGGCATGCTATCAACAACCTTGTTAAGAGAGGAACGCGCACACTGCGCTGCAAACTATCTTACAGCGCTACACCTCACAATACAGCACACTTCACGCCAAGCTTGCCAAAGCGGACGATTTTTTTCGATCAGCCCGCGGCAATAATATTCGGGTCGCTGTGAGTCGGGTTGTCCCCTTCCTGATTGCGTACCGCGTCGGCAATGCGGCGCAGGGGCTCTTTCAACATGGTCTTGAGAGTGTCTTGCATCTCGACTTGCGCCATGGCCTGATCCATACACCACAACCACTCGTCGCGCTCCTTGGGGCCGATCCAGAAGCCTGCGTGGGGGTCGGTCATACACATGCTGCCAGTTACGCTGCTGTACACCGGCGGCCCGCCCATCCACTCGACAAGGTAATTGCCGAGCATTTTCTTGATACGAGACAGGTCTTCACCGTGCATCCTGCGAATACCCGCCGCCTCGGGACTGGTATCCATAATATTGTAGAAGGTGTCCACCAACTGGCGAATGCCGTCTTCTCCCAAGCCCTGATAGGGTGTTGCATATTCTGTCATGACTCTATTACCCGATTCTTATCTGTAGGCCGCACTATACCAAAATGCGTCCCGCCCGCGCTTTGATCTGGCATAAAAAAGCCCGGCATAAGCCGGGCTGAAGCAGTAATCGAAATAACTCAGACAAAGAAGTCGGTGTTATCGAGGCCGAGTTCAACGCCGCCCAGGTTGCGGGCAAAACTGGTGGGGTTGTTGGCTACGTGGGCCCGGGCAGTGTGCACATCCCGGAAGCGCTGCTGTATCTCGCTATTGTTAAAGACCGAATGACCGCCGGCCACTTCATACAGGGAATCAACAATCTCAATACTTTTGCTGATCACCAGCGACGCCTGGTAGCGGTACAGAATGCGGTCGTTTAGCGGAATTTCTTCACCGCGCTCAATCTGCGCCATCATCACGTCAAAGTTGCGGAACAGGATGGTCTCCATTTCGTCGATCGCATTAACAGCCGCCGCAATGCGCTCTACCACCTGGGTGTCCCCAGCCAGTTTGGTCGGGTCGCCACTGGCCTTGTTCAACACCGCGTGTTTGTAGAGTTCCACCGTGGCTTTACAGGCGCCGATCGCCGGCGTGGAAACCACGCGGATAAAGCTCTGTGCCCAGGGCATTTTGTACAGGGGCGCGTCATTGACCGCCAGGCCCGGGTTGGTTCCCGCAAAGCCATCGCTCTGCTTGTGAGTCATATAGTCGGGAACAAACGCACCCTCGACCACAATATCATTGCTGCCAGTACCTTCCAGCCCCATGGAATGCCAGGTGTCGACAATTTCGTAATCCGATTTCGGAATCAGAAAGGTGCGGTAGCCATCGCCCGGGATAATCGCGCCGAGCAATACCCAAGTACAGTGGTCACTACCGCTGGACCAACCCCAACGCCCACTCAGTTTGAAGCCGCCGTCGACCACTTCGACCTTGCCCAAAGGGGCGTAGGACGAGGACACCCGTGTGTGAATGGAATCCCCCCATACCGCTTGCTGGGCGCGATCATCCATCATCGCTACCTGCAGGGCGTGAACCGCAATAATGCCCCCGGCCCAGGCGGTGGACATACAGCCCTCGGCCAGAGCGATCTGCATTTTGAAGAACTCCTGGGGGCTCAGCTCCAGACCACCGTAGCGCTTGGGCTGCAGACTCAGGAAAAAGCCCATGTCCTGCAGCGCATCAATAGACTCCTGCGGCACCTTGCGCAACTCTCGGGTCTGGGGTGCCCGCTCGCGCAACAATGGCTGCAGGGCTGTAATTGCTTTCATCATGGTATTGAAATTCATTGGGCTAGTACTGCCTTGCGCCGCTACAGCTGTCATCCGCTTGTTCTCCGTTATTCAATTTTAGTGTGCGCCGGGTTTAGTGTGCGTCGGGCATCTGAAATTTGTGCCCCCACAGACTGGGAAGGGTACTGACCGTAGGCGTAAAGTCGTCCCAGTCCAGTTGCAGGCCACCGGTGCCAAACTCCATGGCAAAGCCGCCCGGTGTCGCCATGTAAAATGACAGCATCTGGTCATTGGTGTGACGTCCCAGGGTGGAAACAACAGGAATCTCCGCCGCCTGAACGCGATCCAAGCAGTAGCCCACCTCATCCACATTCAACACCTCCAACATCAGGTGTACGCAACCCGCCGGGCAGTTATCGTCCTGATAAAGCGCCAGACTGTGATGACGGGGATTGTTAACGTGCAGGAAACGTAACCCCTGACCGGGATCTGCCGGGTCGGGATTAAAATGGAAATGCATATAGTCGCTGTCACCAAAGCCCAGAAGGTCTCGGTAAAACGCGCTGGTTTCCTCAAGGTTCGGTGCGGGCAACACGGCGTGACCAAATCCCATATCACCGTTAAAGCCGGTTTCGAAACCGCTCACA
>JBFEVY010000061.1:0-13401 GCA_041546665.1 Spongiibacteraceae bacterium
ATTACCGGTACATCTTTTGAATTACCCATGGTTTTGCAGATCGAGCAATTAACAAAGGAATATCAGCCTGACAGTGAAGATGTGGATCTGGAAGACTTATGGTCTTAGTAAGGTGCGGTAAAAGCGATAAACGGGACGGAGTCTAACATTATACGTTTTTTATCGAATGTCCGCTTATGGCCGAAATATGCCTAATTAAAGCTATTCAACGCATCCTCAATAATTTCTTACAGAGCCTCCCAGTAGATCGATGTCGTAGATTCGAGTGCGCCTATCAATACCGAATCTATGAGACCTATCAATATCTGAATATATTCTGCCTGTTGATTTTAAAGATAATACTACGAAAGCGGTGTTCAAAATTCCTAAATACTTGTATCAAAGCTAGCGCCAATAATGACCAACTTGAAAAGGCGCCACCTCCGCCTTTTGAAATGTTCGTTTCGTTTTCACTAGCCGGTTCTTCCTCGCTATCTGCCTCGTCTCCCTCATCCTTGCCTGCATCTTCACCGTTATCTGTTTCTTCCTCCTCGGCTTCACCGACTTTGCGAGTCCAGACAGTAAAATCGCCGGAGGTCACGGTATCGCCGTTGGTTTCGGCAATAATGCGAAACCAGTAGGGTGAATCCGGCTGTAAACCCGAAATCGTGAATTCTTTGAGGCTTGCTTGCGCAATATCGGTCTTGTCCGGGCTTAGGGTAATAGCGTAGGAGGGGAGTTGTTGTGTCAGCTCTATGGTGTAGTTGGTGCCCGGTTCAGCTAGCCAGCTAATCTTGATTTGGTCTGTGGCCGTTTCAATCACATCAACGCCGCTGATATGTGATATTTCTAGCGGAACGGCATCCGTTGCCAGTAATAGTTTGCGCTCATTTTCTACAAACTCGCGTATGTCTTCGCTGGAGAAGGGGTAGGGGGTTGTTATTTGCGGGTAGGCTTGGGCATCCAATTGGTCGGCAATAACTTCCATTTGATCGAGGTGCCATGCCGCCCAGTTTGCTGAAAGTGGATTCAGGTTACGCGCGGAGAAAATGGCGCCAGCCATATGCAGCCAGATTTTGCTTGCAAGTTCCTGTTTGATTAGTAGGGATTCGATCTGGTTGTAGTCGTTTATATTAAGGGCGCTGCGTAAAGCCTGAAATACCTCAAGGTTGCGCTGGGCAAGTTCATAGGCTTCTTGCTTCTCTTGCAGCAGTTCGCGCAGTGTGGCCTGGCTGGGTATAGTCAGCGCGGCTGTGATCGGCAAATAGGCGGCGTCCCATTGGGAAATGCTTTTGTCTACCATCAAGGACAGGGCGTCGGTATTGCTGGCTGGCATATCACTGCCTTTTTTGAAGGCCCATTCACCTTTGGCGTAGTACATTTTACGGCCGACCCAATAGCTGCGCCGTAAAATATCTGCCATCAGGCGATGGGAATCACTATTGGCAGTGAGCGCATATTTCGATTCCACAAAGCGATTGATAATGGTTGTGGCGCTTGCTTCCGGGTTGGCGACGAGCAGGGCCTGGGCATACAGGTTTGCCTCATTCAATGTGCCCATAGCGGAATAGTCGTAGCGGTCTACGCGGCAGGTAGAGCCTATG
The DNA here is from genome assembly GCA_041546665.1 of Spongiibacteraceae bacterium. Taxonomy (GTDB): domain Bacteria; phylum Pseudomonadota; class Gammaproteobacteria; order Pseudomonadales; family Spongiibacteraceae; genus Spongiibacter. Next base: position 1,584 of record JBFEVY010000061.1, read on the forward strand.
AAGCGACCTTCAGAGTTGGCAAATTTGGCGGCCGCTTCCCGGTAGCGCTGGACAAAGTACTCAGCGGCGACAAAGGGAATGGCCCCGCGGCCCCAGTATTCACCAGCGCAGTCGAGTTCAAAGAACTGGTCGTGGGCACCCACGTCGGCGATTAGCGGGTTCAGCGGGTAGTAGGGCTCAAAATCATTGGGCTCGGCTTTGGACATTACAATCACCGGCCGATCCGTTTCCTTTAGCGCGTTGCGAAGAATGGGGATCTCATGGCCCTTGTGGTAGAAGGTGCGCACGTAGACCTGTTTACCAAACTCGTCCATTACCACACGGGAAATGGCCTCGATAATGGCCTTATAGCGCTCTTTTGGTGCGGCATAGGCGATTGGGTTACAGCTTGGGAGCACGTATAGCAATTCGGTTGGTGCGCTGCCAAAGCTGATCATCACGCCGTCAATCTCTGGCGCGGCGGTCAGCGCATCCCGGTAGGCCTGCATTTTCGCCTGCATTTGCTCGCCGTCGAGGTCAAAACAGTATGCGACAGTGTCTGAAGTGTTCAGTTCCTGCATCCAGACAATGGCCTGGCCGCCCTGGTTGTGGATTGCGCTGGCCAGGGTTCTGACCCGTTCAACAACCTCAGGCTCGGATTGGAACTGGTCGACACGGGTAACGATGCGGTGAGAAAGCTGTACATGGGTAACCCCGAATTCCTGCATTTTGCCGATAACAGACAGGTTGTAGTCCATATCATCGTGAGTCAGCGTCCAGCCGTGAAAAGGCAGCGGATTTGCGGCGTGCGCCGTGAAAGCTGGCAGTAACAGGCTGACGGCAAGCAGCCATAAAGCACGTCGGGCTGAATGCAAAACTGACATTGCGGGAGAACCTCGTGTAGATCTGGGCGGGAGTTGAATTCGGTTTGGGGAATGGCTTTTCTGTTTGACGGGTATCGCGTACTGCAAGGCGCACATTGTGCCGAGGAAATATGACATCCCGGAGTAAGCCATTAAAGATACGCGCAAATCTTTTGACGAGTGGTATTGCGATGCTAACAACGGCCTAGACAGCGATTGATATAAGATGGGCCCGAATAGTGGTGGCAATTTCTGGGCTCAATTCTTGGGTTTAAAGGGCCACCTCAGGGCTGGGGCTGCATATCCATAATTACGTATAATATATATTATGTTAAATTATAAAAATATCGCTAACGCGGTATAAGCCACCTTTCCCAGCCCAACCTAGCCAAGGCCCCTATTAGCCCTGGTTCTCCAGCTCTGCTGGCAATGGGATTACTAAAAGGAAATCAGTGCGGGCCTTTTGGGTCGTTTTACCTTGTCATCCAATGCTCAATCGCCGATCAGGATCAGTTTGCCTGTTTTCGGTCCCGGTATACCTGTTCCAGGTATTCAGCGCTGCGGTTGACATCAATCTGGGTTTTCTGCCGCTTTGAGGTAAAAAAATACCCGCAATGATGGTGCAACTATTCTGGAGTGAAATTCGAGCTACCTTCATTGTGGCCGTTTTCTTCAGTCGCGCGTTGGTATGGCGGAATTATGCGGTTTGCCGAGGCTCCCGGTTTTAGCTATGTCGGCTGTGCTGACTGTGACGGGACATCTGGGATGTGTACGAAATTCCGGAGCATCTGCTAGCGATACTGAACGCCGCTGGTCATAGAGTTTACGTTGGGGTGGCTTTTGAGGCTTTAGCATATAACAGGTGTAGATCCTTTGTACTATGGCGTTTGTCCCCCCTGTCTTGTTAGAATCCTCTTATATAAATAAATAGGCGTCAGTTTTAAGCGGGTCTAGATTGGTGAACTTGGTCCGTTTATACAGATAGCGGTAATAAATACACCGGTTTTAGAAGAAATAATCCCGTGTTAGCGTTTCAAGGGATATGTATAACTAACAACACGTTAATAAAGATAGCCTTTTAGATCTGGAGCTGCAATGAACGGCAGATTGAAATAATTTCTTTCCGTTTCGTAAGTAAGGCTTGGCCTTTGAAGAATACGCGTCGGCAGGCTTTCATAAGTCAGCTAAGCCGGCCATTTGGGCGCCTATCTCAGGTCAAATTCGCTTTTAAAATCAAATAAATACACGATGAGGGCACAGACACGTGGAACATAATTCAGTTATTGCCAATGCGACGTTGATTGAAATTTATCGGCAGATGTCGCGGATTCACGAGGTCGACAAAGCCATTCAGGCTGGTCTCTCCAGCGGTAAGTTCATGTTCACGTATTGGCCTATGACCGGGCAGGAGGCGATTCCTGCGGCGATTGCCCCTCTTATTACCGAAAAAGATCACATGGTTACCATTTACCGCGGTATCCACGATCAGGTTGCTAAGGGTGTGCCGCTTAAGGGGCTGTTTGCCGAAGCCCTGGGCAGGGTCGACGGTGTTAATAAAGGCAAAGGCGGTTCTCCCCATATTTCTGATCCCTCCTCAGGGTCGATGCTTACTACCGCCATTGTGGGCGCTGGCGCCCCTATCGCCAATGGTCTCGCACTCGCGGAGAAAATGCGCGGTACAAACAATGTGACTATTGTGAACTTTGGCGATGGGGCCACCAGTATCGGCGCTGTTCACGAAGCGATGAATCTGGCTGGCGTGTGGCGCTTACCGGTTATTTTCATGTGTCAGAATAACCAAATCGGCGAGTACACCGCGATACCGGACTATACCGCCAGTGAGAATTTTACTGATCGTGCAGAAGCCCTGGGCTTTCGTGGTGTCAAGTTGAACGGCAATGACCCAATTGCCTTTCACAGTGGCATGAAGGAGATCATCGCCGATGTGCGCGCGGGCAAGGGGCCGGTATTTGTTGAAGCAGAAACTCTGAGGCTAGGTCCCCATGCGGGCGTTGGCTGGAGTCACTTGATCAAAAAGGATGAACTGGCGGCGGCCAAGGCGGCCTGGCCGGTTCCCGCGACGCGCGCCCTGCTGCTTGAACGCGGTATTTGCACCGAAGACGAGCTGGCGAGCATAGACGCTGCCGCGAAAGCTGAAGTCGCTGAGGCCATGGAATTCGGCCTGGCCAGCGAAGCGACCGGCACCGAGGAAATGTTGTTGGACGTTTACGGCGACCCCGATGTGGTCCCTACCCGCGGCCAACGCACGGTGCGCGCGGCCGAGCCGGAGTTCAGTGGTGAAACCAAAAAAATGGCGATGTTCGAAGCGGTACAGGACGCGTTGGATCTGTCGATGCAGATTGACGACCAGGTGTATTGTCTTGGTGAGGATATCGGTGACGACCCCGGTGGCGTTTTTAAATGCTTTGTGGGGATGCAAAGCAAATGGGGAGAGCGCATCCGCCCTACCCCTATTGCCGAGCAAGCGATCATTGGTGCAGCCACGGGTTCGGCCCTGGTGGGCATGCGGCCTGTGGCGGAAATTATGTTTGCGGATTTTGTCGGGGTTTGCATGGATCAGATCACCAACCACGCCGCCAAGCAGCGTTATATGTCTGGTGCCGCCACGAATGTACCGATGACGGTGCGAATGATCGCTGGTGGTGGTATCGGAGGGTTTGGCGCGCAGCACTCTCAGTCGACAGAAGCCATGTTGCTTCATCAACCCGGTCTCAAGATTGTGTACCCCAGTACGCCAACGGAAGCCAAGGGCTTGTTGATGAGCTGCATTTTTGACGACGACCCCTGTATTCAATTTGAGTCAATGATGCTGACTTACTCTATGAAGGAGGAAGTCCCGGTTGGCGATTATCGGATTCCTTTGGGGGTTGCCAAGGTTAAGCGCGAGGGAACGGATATCACCCTGATTACCTACGGCTGGCAGGTTATGCAGTGTCTGCAAGCCGCGGAGGAGCTGGCTAAGCAGGGTATCAGCGCTGAGGTGCTCGATCTTCGTACATTGTTACCGCTGGATTATGACCGCATCCTCACCTCGGTAGAAAAAACCGGTCGAGCGCTGGTCGTACACGCTGCGACTGAATTTTGCGGATTGGGTTCGGAAATCTCGAGCACGATTAACGAAACACTTTTCACCCGGTTGAAGGCGCCGGCTTCCCGGTTTGGTGCAGCCTATGCGCCGATTGCCTACTCCAGAGTTATTGAAACTGCGCAAATTCCCAATGCCAGCAGCATCGCTGCCCGGGCGTTAGAACTTTTTAAGTAAGGACTGATGAGGAGATAACAATGTCAACAGAACTGATCATACCCAAGCTTCAGATGTCGACTACTGAAGGTACGCTGGCGGAATGGCTGGTGGACGATGGTGCGATTGTAGAAGCTGGGCAGGAAATTTATGCCCTGGAGACCGATAAATCGGTACAGGAAATTACCGCGCCAGAGTCGGGAAAGCTTGTTCAAAAAGCGACTGCGGGCGAAACCTATCCGGTGGGCACCGTGATTGGAGAAATTGTCGCAGTTTGATGCGTTTTATCGCGGTATGAAATGCGCAATGGTAGCCTTCGCTAGGGTAGATAGAGGGCTGCAATTGCCTCTGGCCTTGCCAAGCAAGGCCCTTATTTCTGGCGCCGGGAAAAATTCCCCGCCTTCTCTTATAGGTACGAGAAAGCGCCGGCTTTTCGTATCGAGCCTAAAAACCGATATCGTGGATGGTTGAATCAAAGCCGCAGTTTGTAATCTGTTGCGCCTTGGCCAGTTTTTCGGGTGCAAGGCCGGCGAGGTAGCCGTCTATCACGCGTTGATAATTGCTGATCATGCCCTCCCCCGGCTGGCCTTCGCCCCCTTTCCCCAAGCGCATGAACTGGAGGTTGTGTAGACCCAGTTGCTGGATGGGAAGATTGGCATAATCCTGACGCGGAATTTCCGGAAACTCCTGGGAGTTATAGGGTAGAACTGTCGGCTCAGTGGGAGTGTCGAACTCCTGCCCCTCTTCGGGTAACACGAGGGACCAGATTTCAAAGAAGCAGGTCTCCGCCGTCAGTGGGCGTATACGGTAGGACGACATGGCCCCGAAGATCGGCAGCAGGAAAAAGTGCGGAAACATAAACTCAACCGCATGAAAGCCCATATCGGCGGCAACCTTCATCATATCGAAGGCATCAACGCCACGTTCTTTGGCGTCTTTGAAAATGGCTTCATACGCGGTGCCGTGAAAGATTTGATAGGCCAGATTCGGGTCATCGGGTACCTCGATATCTTTCATTTTCGAAAGCACTTCAACTTCGGTGCTGTGGACCATGCCGGCCATTCCGTCTCTGAGGCGACGATAGAATTCTATCGCCATATTGACGGCATCGCGGGAACTGGCTTCGTCGTTCGCAAAATTTCCCTCGGCATCAGGGCCATAGTTTTTGCTGCCGTGAAATGAGGTCTCCATCAATTGCGGATGGGTTTGCATAACATGGTAACCCTCCTGAAAAGCTTCTATAGCCAGCTTCCAGTTGGTGGGCAGCTCAGTGCCAAACCACCATTCCATGCGAAGTTTGTCGGCGTTTCTCGCCTCCATCCTCTCGGCGACGGGGCCGAGACAGTCCCGAAGAGAGGGTGCCTGGTTGTCGAAGTTGATAAAGGCGCAGTTTGCCCAGAATTCGATGCGCACCGGGGCAAGGTCAATTTCAGATTTTTTCAGCTGCTCTTCCGAAAAAATATTGCGGCCATATACAAAGGTACACTCCCCCTCTGCGCTGAACTGCCAGCCGTGGAACGGGCACACAAAACCCGCGTCACCCACTGCGCCCGCACCGTGTACCAGCTTTACGCCGCGGTGCCGGCAGGCGTTGTGGAATGCCTTCACTCCCTCTCTGGTGTTAACCAGGATTACAGATTTATCGAGGATATTGTAAACGGTGTAATCCCCTATCTCGGGAATCTCTTCGAGCCGGCACGCCATCTGCCAAATATGCGGCCAGAGTTTTTCAGCCTCTAATTTAAAGAACTGCTCATCGTAGTAGCGCTCGGTTGGTATCAACTCTGGATTAGTGATTCTGTACGGCACTGAATCAAGCTTGCTGTTGATCTCTTCGGCCATTGATTATCACTCCTATTTTGCTTTGTTGGTGATGATGGCTGCTTTCTAGCTCAAGGCATAGGATATTGCACATCATATCACTGGTGAAAACGTAAAAAGCCGGGCTAGTTGTCTACCAACAACCAGCCCGGAAGGACCCGCCTATACGGCATTAGGTGGGGGATTAAAAGTCCAACGTTGCACGCAAACCAAAGGTTCTTGGTGGGCCATAGGAAACGCCGCTCGCCAGCGGTGTTTCCAACAGGCTTTGCAGTACCGCCTCATTCGTTAGATTGTGGCCCCAAAGCGCGACACTGAAATTGGGTAACTGTGCCGGTCTGAAGGTCAGTTCTCCGTCGAGCATCGTGTAGGACTCCTGGGCAATTGCGCCGCTTAATTCCAGATTGTAACCATCATTGTAATAGGCTGAGGCAAAGGCACTGAATTCACCCATATCGGTCTGGACGCTGTAGTCGGCGTTGATAAAACCGGTAAGCTCTGGCGCGCGAATCATCTCTTTGCCACTGGCATCAAAATTGACTTTCACGTTTCCTCCCGCAGGATTCCACTCGTAGGCCGTGGCACCTTTGAAGCTGTCGTAGCTTGCATCCAAAAGTGACACGCCGGCCGACAGGATCAAGCCGGGAGCGGCTTTCCAACTACCGTTGAATTCGGCCCCGTCGATGGAGGCTTCCGCAGCGTTGCTGTAAACATAATTGGGCGCTTCGTAGCTTGCCACCTGCAGGTCGGTGTATTCGTAGTGGTAGATTGCCGCCGTAACACTGACGGTGTGACCGAGGTCACCTTTGTAGCCGACTTCGTAAGCGACTAGTTGCTCCGGGTCCACTTCCCTCTGACCGTCAAAGCCGATGTAGCCGCTTTTGAAACCCTCGCTGTAACTGGCGTAAACATTCGACGTATCCGACAGCGCGTAGGTCATGACCGCGCGCGGAGTGAATTGCGTGAAGGTAGCCGGACTAAAAGGAGATTCTTCGGTGTCCATGGCGGTTTGATCCTGCCAGTTGGATACGACGGTCTGCTCTTCGTCTGAGTAGCGGCCACCCAGAGTAAGGGTTAGCTGGTCGCTAAGACTGTAATTTGCTTCCACATAGGCGGCATAGATTTCTTTATCAATCGAGCCGTAGGTGTATTGAATCGGCGTCATATTTGCGTCAGCTTCGCTGACTGCGGGTGCCGGTCCTGGGTTTTGCGCAATACGGAAGGTATTGGGCACATACTCTTCTGTACCGTTGAGGTAGAAAAGGCCAGTGCTGTACTGCCATTTGCCGAGCTGCTCAGAGACGAAATTGAATTCCTGAACAAAGAAATCCTGTTCAAGTCTCACCGTCACATCGCCGTAATGAAAAAAGGAGTAATCGACATCGACCTCCATTGTTACGTCGCTTTCCGTGTAGGAGGTTGTACTGCTCAGGGTGCCCTGTTCAAAATTGAATTCTGCCAACAAGCTGGCTCCCCAGGTGCTGTTGTCGGTATCGGCCGGCCGACTGGTAGCGGTTTCATCCCAGTCCGGTTGGGGAACATCGCTGCCCGGGGGCAGCCCCGCCGCAGCGAGATACCCTACAGACCGGTTGTCGTAGGCTTTGCCGGAATAGGCGCTGCTGTCTTTGCGTTCAGAACTGTAGGCCGATATCGTAAAGGACGCCGCTTCAGTGGCGTCAAAAAGTACCTTTCCTCTCACCAGCGAGGAGCGCAAGCCTGCATCCTCGCCGCCGTATACGAGGTCATCGCGAAACCCGTCGCGATCCTGTTTTGCTGCGGCGATGCTAACCGCGACGCGCTCCGATACCGGGCCGGCATAGTAACCGCTGAGGCTGATATCGTTGTAGTTACCGTAACTGAGGCTTAGTTTGCCCTCCTTTTCTTTTAGATTCGGCGTGACTGTGGAGATTATGATCGCCCCGCCAGTTGCGTTCTGGCCGTAAAGGGTTCCTTGCGGGCCTTTTAGTACCTGAACTTGTTGTACATCCGGCAGGTCCATTGCCTGCCCCGGCTGAGAAGGCATATATACACCGTCGAGGTAGAAGGCGACATTGGAGCTGTCGCCGGCGCTGGAGCCCTGTGAGGAAACGCCCCTGATTGCTGGCTGGAGAAAGCCGCCGTTGTAGGTGAGTTCCAGGCCAGGGGTGACGCGTTCCAGGTCTGTTGTGGCAGTCACACCTGAACGCTGCAATTCGTCGGAAGACAACGCTGTCATGGAAATTGGTACATCAACCAGGCGTTCTTCCCTGCGCTGAGCGGTTACCAGAACCGTCTCGAGTACAGACTCATTGCTGTTGGCAGATGTTTGCGGCGAGCCTGCAGCGGCCGCGTCCTGAGTCAGTGCAATATTGCTATAGGCTCCCGTGATACTCGCCAGCAGGAGCGTCTTTGCGGTAGATTTAATTATCATAATGTATCTCCGTTTGAAATTATTTTGATTCTGCTGTTTTGTAATAATGGTTTGTTTCGGTTCTACACCTCCGTATAGAAAGTCATTTCAACGGGCTTCTTAACGCGCCGTGTGCATTGTCAGGACTGCACGCATCTGACCAGACGTCCGGGGAACGCGCCGGTAGATTTGCCGTTGCGGTAGGTGACCTGCCCGGAAACAATCGTTGCGCTATACCCCTCCGCTCTCTGAGTGAGTCGGCGTCCACCAGCTGGCAAGTCAAATGCGGTGCGGGGGGAATACAGACGCAACTGGGTCATATCGATCACATTCAAATCTGCTTTCAGTCCGACCTGGATCTGCCCTCTATCGCGCATTCCAACTGCCGCGGCGGGATCGCTGGCTAATTTCTTTATCGCCGTTGGCAGCGGAACGTTTTTCTTTGTGTCCGGGTGATCTACCCAGTACGTCAGGAAGTAGGTCGGGTAAGCGGCATCGCATACCATCGAGTAATGCGCTCCGCCATCACCCAGGCCCAGCACGGTGTAATCACTGTGCAGCAGGAGCTCCCCTACCCCCTCAAAACGCTCACCGTCGCGATTTGCTGACGGCCGATACAACAGCGCGTGGCCGTCATCTTTCAATAATTCATCGTAGATAACTTCCATTGGGTCCAGGCCGGCCTGCTTGGCACGGTAGGCTATGCTGTCTTCCATCGCGGGGTGATAGTTCGGTGGATCGCCCAGGGGAAACAGCCAGTTGGTGTCTTCTACAACTGTTTTAAAATAATCGTGGGGATCATCGGCCTGCTCGGAGAGCAGGCGTGCGCGCATTTCAGGCTCGCGCATGGCTTTGACCTTTTCATCCAGCGGCAGGTCTTCTATTTCTCTGAAACTGGGGTGAAAGGCAAAGGGGTGTAGCGATACGTCTAGGCCGATCATAATGCCCACCGGCCGCGGTATCACCTGCCCTTGTACGGCATGCCCATTGCGGTTCAAGTCGCCCAGGTGCGCGACGACTTCCCGCCAGGCCTCAGGCTGATCGACACTTTTCAATAGCGAAAATGTAATTGGTCGCTCACAGGTTTCGGCGATACGTTGCAGGAAGGCGATTTGTTCTTCCGCAGTTTGTCTTGCATCACACAGCAATTCGAACACCCCGGTACCGGCTTCGCGCAGGCCCTTGGCCAATGCCATGACTTCGCGTTCGTCTACGGTTACCGAGGGCGCCAATCGGCCATCTCGAAATCTATGCGCCATATTACGCGTTGTTGACACGCCAATTGCACCGGCGTGAATGGCCTCAGTCGTCAGCTGCGCCATGCGTTCGAGTTCACTTTCGGTGGCGGGCTCGCCACTTGCTCCGCGTTCGCCCATAACGTAAACCCGAAGCGGGTTGTGTGGCATCTGCGCGGCAAAGTCGATATCAGCCTCCCGCTGGGAAAGGGCTTCCAGGTATTCTGGAAAGGTCTCCCAGTTCCATGGGATACCTTCCAGCATGGTTTCCATGGGGACGTCCTCAACGCCCTCCATCAACTTCATTACCAGATTTTGGTGGTCTGGTGCGGCGGGCGCGAAGCCGACACCACAGTTGCCCATTACCACGGTGGTGACGCCGTGGCCGGACGAGGGCTCGAGGCGTTTTTCCCACGTTATCTGTCCATCGTAATGGGTGTGAATATCGACAAAGCCCGGTGTAACGATCTGGCCGCTGGCATCAATTTCTTCGTTGCCGCTTCCGATATCCTGGCCAATCTCGACGATTTTACCGTCTAACACTGCGATATCAGCAACGTATGGCTCTCCGCCGGTGCCGTCGTAGATCGTCCCATTGCGCACTACCAAATCAAAATTCTTATCATTCATGCCTATCACCACTACCTCTACCCCAAACGCGTTTGCCGAATCGACTGACTAAATATCGATTTTTTCCAGGCCTTCCGTTTTCCACTGAAGCTGCTTACCCAGGTTGTAGTCGCCTTTGATTGTGGTGCGATACATCACCCGCTCTTCATCTACCGGCACGCCGGTAGCGCAATGGAGAACACGCCAGTTGTCCCACATCACCATGTCGCCGTACTGCCACTGATGGAAATATGCAAAGTCTTCGTTGGTGCAGTAGGAGGCAACTTCCGCGAGAAGGGCCTCGCCTTCCGGCCCACCCATCTCGTAGATGCCGTGGGAAAAACCGGGCGACACATTTAGGATTTTTCTGCCGGTTTCTTGTTGGGTATACACCATGGGGTGCAGTACCAGCGGGCGCTGGTAAACTCGTTTAATTATTTCGTTGAATGATTTTGCGCCTTTGATAAATTTGACACTCTCCAAGCCCGTGAATTTCGAATTGGCCAGGTTGATATCCGGAGAGTAAACGACGTGCAGATCTTCAATAATTCTCTTCAAATCGTCAGGTAGCTTTTCGTAAGCCAGAATTTGATCGAGAAACCCGGTTTTGCCGCCGTGTTCAGATAACTTTTCTGGCCTTAATACCCCTCCCCGGTTAATGGAGTCGGTATAGATCAGATCTGTGTGCCAGGGAACCCAGCCGCCTAAACGTTCACCGTTAACTTCGTAGCAGGTGCCGTTCTCCGGGTAGTATTTTATCTTTACCAGCTCAGGCTGGTTTTCCACCCAGGTCTCGGGATAGGGGAAGCGCTCCAACTCGCCGATACACTGGCTTATTGCAAGATGCATCTTATGGCTGCTATCGCCCCTGAGTACAATCACACCTTTATCTACTAACAGGTCGTATACTGCAGAACGCACCTGGCTGTCTGCGAGGTGCTCATATTTCAATCCCTGAACTGCCACACCAAAAGGCAGAGTGTCGTCAAGGGGATGGATCTCTACTGGCGCCAGCTCGGCCAATAAAAAATTCTGTTCGGTCATATGCGAAACCACACCTTCTGAAAATTATTATCCCAGTTTCCTGGCATTATGAGAGAAAGGCTCTTACGCGTTGGTATTGAAACGCTCTCTATCTTTATGTGTCCCTAGCGTGCCAAATAAAAATCCCTTTCGCATCGGACAAATGTTCTATGTCGAGGTGTTTTTTGAGGCTGTAGAAGTGAATTTGAAGGTGTGAAATCCGTCGCTAGTGTGTTGGCATATTAAGTGACAGTAAAGTGAGATCTAACCCACATTTTATGTGGTGGAACCGCCGATGGTCGCCGGGTTTAATGCCAGTAGGAGCTAGTAGGTGCAGGAGCAGTACTTGTAGGAGCTGCTAGTACGTGTAGAGCTAGGGCCAATAAGAGCTGACTCTATGCATGATATAGCTGATTAACTGATGTTGTTTATGAATGCCGGTCTTATCAAAGATAGAACTGAGTTGTGCGCGGGCGGTACTTCTGGAACGTCCCAGATGTTGGGCCGCGTCACCTAAGCTGTCGCCAAAAACAAGGCGCTCCGCCAACTGTGATTCTGCCGGAGTGAAACCAAACAACTTAGAGAGCGCTTCAGCGGACAGCGCTATCTTTTCCCGGGTATCGCGTATCACCAGAGA
>JBFEVY010000035.1:0-17290 GCA_041546665.1 Spongiibacteraceae bacterium
CGGCGTCAGCCGAACTGGATAGGTTGACCAGCGGTTTTCCCGCTGGCATCTCCCTAACAGATTTGTTACCTTCCTCAGCGCCTGGCCGTGAGTCGAGCCGGCGCTTTGTGCAGGTAGCGTTGAATAATGAAACTCCCCAAGCGTTTATTAGATCTTTGTCAGCGTCGCGCGGCGGCAATGATGTCCAAGCCCCCCAGTAAAGTAATCGGTACGCAGTATCTGCGGCGCTGGCATGTTCTGCCTAAAAACCCGCTGTTTAATGTTTACCTGCACCATGTGCAGGGCAATGACCCCGATGAGCATCTTCACGATCACCCCTGGCTCTACAATTATTCGGTTGTACTGCGTGGTGAAATTGATGAAACCCTGCCGGATCGGCACCGGGTATTGCGTGAGGGGAGTATTACCGGGCGAATGAGTCGGGCACCACATCGCCTTGATCTGCGTTCAGAAGACAGTGTGACGCTGTTTATCACCGGCCCCAAAATTCGAAAATGGGGTTTTTATACCGATAGGGGTTGGATCGCCAGTGACGATTACCTCAGTGCCAATGGCGACGGTCGTGCGGTGAACCGCCAATACAGTTCGAACGAATATTTACAGGACTGACCCCGCGTTGTGGCCGCCGGCAAGCGGCCACAGTGATCAGGCTTTCAGCTCGGCCATCGCCTCGCCAAGCTGTGTCGGCGTACCGGCGGTGAACTTTTCCAGCCACTGTATTTGGTCTTTACCAAACAGCAGAATGACGGTGGAGCCCAGTTTAAAGCGGCCCATCTCTGCGCCTTTTTCCAGTTCCACCGCTTCTTTTGCAACGCCGTATTGGGTGACATTGATCTTGCGCTCAAGCGGTGCGACCTGGCCCTCCCAGACGGTTTCGATGCCGGCCACAATCATTGCTCCCACCAGTATCATCGCCATCGGTCCGGCTTCGGTATCGAATACGCATACGGCGCGCTCGTTGCGGGCAAAAAGTCCGGGCACGTTCTCTGCCGTCGTGGTGTTAACCGAGAAAAGCTGCCCCGGAATATAGTGCATGCTGCGCAGTTTGCCGGCCAGCGGCATATGCACCCGGTGGTAATCCCGTGGAGAGAGGTAAATCGTCGCAAAACTGCCGTCGCTAAAGGTGTCCGCCAGTTGTTGATCGCCGCCGAGCAGGGTCAACAGGCTATAGTCCTGACCCTTGGCCTGAAAAATTCGCCCGGCGCGGATGCTGCCCAATTGGCTGATGGCGCCGTCGGCGGGGCAGGCCAGCAGCCCCTGGTCGGCAATACTGCGAGCTCCATCTTTTAAGGCGCGGGTAAAGAAGGCGTTGAAGTTTTCATAGGCTTCCGCTTCCGGTTCCTGCGCTTCACTCATATTCACGTCGTAGGCGCGGATAAATCGGCTGATCAACAGGTTTTTCAGCCAGGGTATGCGGGTCTCTGCCAGCTTGCCAACCAAGCGTGACAACAGATGCTGCGGCAATAAATATTGAATAATGATAAAGGCGATTTTCAAAGTGGTTTCCTGTGCTAAAAATGATTGCTGTGGCCGATCCTAGCACGGTTGCATTGGATTGACCGCTGCCGGCTCAGGGCGCTGAGCCGGTAGTAATCGGGGTGTCTTCGCGGTTGCCCCATTCCCCCCAGGAGCCGTCGTAAGCCTTAATGCTAGGGTACCCCAGGATTTTCATCAGCAGATAACTCAGACCAGAACGGTGATGGGTCTGGCAGTGTGTGGCAATTGTTTTGTCGGGGCTCAGGCCCAGAGCCAATAACTGTTCGCGCAGCGCGTCCAGGTTTTTAAAGCGCAGGTTGTTGTCGCGGTCCATCAGCTCAAGCCAATCCAGGTTTACCGCGCCGGGTATATGTCCGCCGCGTTGGGCGACGCATTTTTCGCCGCTGTACTCCTGTGCGGAGCGGGCGTCCCAAATGGCGTAGTTTTGATCTTCCAGATGGTCGAGAATCTCCTGCAGTGAGGCAATTACCGTGTCGTTAATAACAAGGTTTGCCGCGTTCGAGTTTACTGCTGGAGCATCAGTGCTAACGGGGTGGCCCTCGTTAAGCCAGGCCGGGAGCCCGCCGTTCAAATAGGAGTAGCGGTTGTGGCCAATCACATCCAGTGTCCAGATCAACCGGCCGGCCCAGCCGCCGCCCTCATCGTCGTAGGCGATAAGGTGTTTGTCAGCGCTCAGGCCGATATCACCAAACAGCGTGTTCAGACTGGCGAGATCCGGCAGTTTTCCCGGTGCGGGCTTGATGCCACATTGCAACTTGGCCGGGGGAAGGTGGACCGCGCCGGGAATATGGTGTTTGGCATAGTTGTCGGCGCTGCTGCAATCGACAATCAAGAGTTCGTCGTTGCCGAGGAGCGGCTCCAGGTCTGATGCTTCAATGAGCAGTGGCAAAGAGGTCATGGCTTGCCTTGTATTGGGTTAGTAATGGTGGATGGGCGGATTGTAGCCCAGCCAGGGAATGCTGGCGATCTCGTTTCCCTGTGTTAATCGTCCACGCTGGTATCGATGATATGCCGGAAACTGTCCAGGCGCTCGGGGGAAATATGCCCTTCGGCAGCGGCGGTCAGCAGGGCGCAGCCCGGCTCCTGTTGGTGTTTACAGTCCCGGAACCGACAGTGGCCCAGGTAGGGGCGGAATTCGATAAAGCCCTGGGCCAGGGTTTCCCGGTCCAGGTTCCACAGGGCAAATTCGCGGATCCCCGGTGAGTCGATCAGGCTGCCGCCATCGGGGAAATGAAATAGCCGTGCGGTGGTAGTAGTGTGGCGCCCCTTGCTGGTGGCTTCCGATAGAGCGCCCACGCGGGTGTCGGTGCCGGGCAATAGAACGTTGATCAGCGAGGATTTGCCGACTCCGGATTGACCGACAAACACGCTAATGTGGTCGCGCAGGGTTTCACGCAGGTCATCGAGGCCGTGTTGGCTGGTTTTCGAGGCGAGTACGACGTCGTACCCGATATCGCGGTAGCGCTGACACATGGCAAACAGTTTTTCGTGCCGCGACTCGTCCAGCAGGTCTGATTTGTTGAGCAGTAACATCGGCGGAATGCCCACTGTCTCCGCCGCGACGAGGTAGCGGTCGATCAAGTTTGCATGTGCCTCGGGCTCTGGGGCAATGACAATAACAATGCGGTCGATATTGGCGGCGACCGGTTTCAGGCGATTGAAATTGTCCGGGCGCTCCAGCAGCGAGCGGCGGGGGTGGCGGGCCACAATAACCCCGGTGCTTTTGCCGGCTTGCCAGACGACCCGGTCGCCGGTCACCAGACTGTCGATATTGCTGCGAACATGGCAGCGAACCCGCTGTCGGTCCTCTCCCTCCACTTCAACCTGCTGGCCAAAGTGACTGACGACAATGCCCTCCTGTTCCGGGCCGAGTTCGCCTTCACCCAGAGCCTGGTCCGCTTTGGCATTGCGCCGGCTGGCCCGTTCGGTGCGTTCGGCCTGGATTTTTTCTATCCGCCAGCGCTGCTGCCGGCTGATCTTGCGTTTGCTCATTGTCAGGTCATTGCGTGAAGATGGCCTATCTTAACCGATGAGCTGCTACAATCGAGCGTTTTAGACGATTATCCGCAGCATAGCGGGCGTCTTTATGTAATCTGGTGGAGCCCAGTATGTCGAAAGAGCAGAATTTGATCTGGATCGATCTGGAGATGACCGG
The DNA here is from genome assembly GCA_041546665.1 of Spongiibacteraceae bacterium. Lineage (GTDB taxonomy): Bacteria > Pseudomonadota > Gammaproteobacteria > Pseudomonadales > Spongiibacteraceae > Spongiibacter. Next base: position 3,653 of record JBFEVY010000035.1, read on the forward strand.
TCTGGATACCCAGAACGACCATATTATTGAAATCGCAACCCTGGTCACCGATGCCAACCTCAATACCCTTGCCGAAGGCCCGGTGCTGGCGATTCATCAGCCCGATGAGGTGCTTGATGCCATGGATGAGTGGAATACCAATCAGCATGGCAAATCGGGGCTGACCAAGCGCGTTCGGGAAACGTGCATGACGGCGATTGAGGCTGAGCGCCTGACCCTGGCGTTTCTGGACAAGCACGTCGAAAAGGGCGCGTCACCGATGTGTGGCAACAGCATTTGCCAGGATCGCCGGTTTCTTGCCCGTGAGATGCCGGCTCTGGAGGCGTTTTTTCACTACCGCAACCTGGATGTGAGTACTTTGAAGGAACTCGCGCGGCGCTGGCGCCCGGATTTGAGCGGTGGTCTTAAAAAATCTGGCAGTCATCTGGCCATGGATGATGTGCGCGACTCAATCGCCGAGCTGAAATACTATCGCGAGAACTTCCTCCGCCTGTTGTAAGACAGGCGCTATTCCCCCTTTCTGGTCTGCTGCTGCAAGGCCCAGTCAATGTGCTCTTTGGCGACATCATCGGCGATCTCGCGCTGTTGTTTGAGTGCGGCAATAATTGCTGTGCTGTGGGGCGCATTGCCCAGACCGACGGCGAGATTGCGCAACCAGCGCTGGTAGCCAATCCGGCGGATCGGTGAGCCGGCGGTATTGTTTTCAAACTGGGCCTCCGTCCACAGGAACAATTCCAGCAGCGAGCTGTTGTCCAGCTTGTGGCGCGGTTGAAAGTCTTGCTCTGGGCTTTCCGGGGCGAATTTGTTCCAGGGGCACACCAGCTGACAGTCGTCGCAACCAAACACCCGGTTGCCCATAAGCGGGCGCAGTTCCTCGGGAATGCTGCCTTTCAATTCAATGGTCAGATAAGAGATGCAGCGCCGCGCATCTACCTGATAAGGGGCAACAATGGCGCCGGTGGGGCAGTCCTGCAGGCAGGCGCTGCAGCTACCGCAGTGGCCGGTTTCCTGGGGTGGGTCCACGGGCAGCGGTGCACTGGTGTAGATCTCGCCGAGGAAAAACCAGGAGCCTGCACGGCTGTTGATCAGCATGGTGTTTTTGCCAATCCAGCCCAGCCCGGCCTGTTCGGCAAAACCGCGCTCCAGTACCGGCGCGCTGTCGACAAAGGCGCGGTGCTGGCCGCCGACCCGGGCTTCGATTTCGGCGGCGAGTTTAGACAGGCGTTTGCGGATCAGTTTGTGGTAATCCCGGCCCAGTGCGTAGCGCGAGATATAGGCCTGCTCTGGAGAATCCAGCAGCTTGGCAAAATCACCCTGGTCGGTGAGGTAGTCCATGCGCGCGCTGATCACCCGCACGGTGTTTTCCACCAGTTGATCCGGCTCGGCGCGAAGCGCTTCGCGGTCGGCCATATAGGCCATTTCACCGTGGTAGTGTTTTTCCAGCCATGCCCGCAGGCGCTCTCTGTGTATTCCCGGTTTGGCCGGGCCAATGCCGATATGGGCAAACCCCAGTTCGCGCCCCCACTGCTTAATGTCATGCGCCAGTTGTTCATACTGTGCGGGGTTATTGTGGTCGGTAGGGGGCATAAGATTACTGTCTGAGGTTTGCGCGTTATTATAGAGGGAGATACTCCACCTTTGGAGTCTGGGTAATGAAAGGATGCGTCTGCCTTTAGCAGACGTGTAGAACAACGGGGCAAAACGATGTTGTCGGGACGCAAACAACAGGATTATTTTTCCGCGGCGCAGGTGCGGGAGCTGGATCGCAGGGCCATTGCTTCGGGGATTCCTGGGCTTATGCTGATGACCCGCGCCGGTGAGGCAGCGTTTGCCGCGTTGCAGGAGCGCTGGGCGCAATGCGCTGCCATCGATGTGTTTTGTGGTGGTGGCAATAACGGTGGCGACGGCTATATTGTCGCGGCATTGGCAGCCGAAGCGGGGATGGATGTCCGGGTTTGGGCGCTGAGCGATAAATTGCAGGGGGATGCCCTGCTTGCTCGGCAGCGCGCCGAGAAAGCGGGTGTTGAAATTCAGCCTTGGGTTGATGAAGAGCCGGGCGCGGAAGCCGTTGTCGTTGACGCGATGCTGGGTACCGGGCTGTCGGGTCGCCTGCGGGAACCCTATGCCTCCGCAATTGCCGCCGTCAATTGTGCCGGGCGCCCGGTGTTAAGCATCGATATCCCCTCTGGTCTGTGCAGCGATACCGGCAGTGTGCTCGGTGCCGCGGTGGTGGCCGGAGCGACGGTGAGCTTTATCGGTTTGAAACTCGGTCTGGTGACTGGCGCGGCCGTGGATTATGTCGGTGATTTGCTGTTTGACGACCTTGGCGTGCCGCCGAATGTGTATGAGGGTTTGCCGCCTTTAGCCAGGCAGGTGGACCATAATAAATTGTTGGCCAGCCTCGGTTCACGGCCTCGCAGTGCGCACAAAGGGCAGTTCGGTCATGTTCTGCTGGTGGCGGGTGATCACGGCTATGCGGGGGCAGCGATTCTCGCGTCCTCCGCTGCGGCGCGCGCCGGCGCGGGGCTGACCTCCTGCGCTACGAGGCCGGAAAATATTCCCTCATTACTGGCCGTGCGCCCTGAAGTGATGGCCAGAGGCGTTGAGGAGCCCGACGAATTGGTGGATTTGCTGGCCAGGGTTACGGTGGTGGCAATTGGGCCGGGCCTGGGGAAACACGCCTGGGGGCTGGCGCTGTTGCGACGGGTGTTGGCCTTGCCCGTTCCGGTGGTGCTGGATGCTGATGCACTGAATTTAGTGGCTGATCACGGCCTGTCTCTGTACAGTGACCGCGCAGCTCGGGTGATTACGCCTCACCCCGGTGAAGCCGCGCGTTTGCTGGGCCGCAGCACGGTTGAAATTCAGGCTGACCGGCTTGCCAGTGTTCGCGAGATGGCCGCGCAGTTGGGGGCGACGGTGCTGCTGAAGGGCGCGGGCACGCTGATTGCGACTGACGACGGGGTGTTTGTGAACCTGGGGGGAAATCCCGGTATGGCCAGCGGCGGTATGGGAGATGTCTTGACTGGTATTATTGCCGCGTTGCTGGCTCAGGGGATGGAACCGGGATCGGCCTGTTGTCTGGGCGCGTCGGTTCATGTGATGGCGGCGGATCGCGCCGCGGCTGTTCGTGGTGAGCGCGGCTTGTTGGCAATGGATCTCGTCGATCAACTGCCCGCAGTATTAAATTGAGTCCCGTTGATGGGGGCGGAAATGCAGGAAGAGAAGAATGGCTGAGGCTGTGAACTACAGTCGGGATCTCGCCGATGAGGCGGCGACGGTCGAAATCGGGCGCGAGGTCGGTGATGCAATCCGCAGTGGCGCCGTCATTTATCTGGAAGGGCAGCTGGGCGCCGGCAAAACCACCTTTTGCCGTGGACTTCTCCACGCCTTCGATTATCACGGTGCGGTGAAAAGCCCCACTTATACTCTGGTTGAACCCTACGAGCTGGATGCGGTCACTGTGTACCATTTTGACCTTTATCGACTGGGCGACCCGGAAGAGCTGGAGTATATGGGGATTCGCGATTACTTCGATAACGACAGTATTTGTCTGGTGGAGTGGCCGGAGCGTGGGCTGGGGGTTTTGCCATTACCGGATATCCGGGTTAGCATTACTCAGCAGGGGTCAGGGCGCCGTCTGACGTTGGCTGCAGAAAGTCATCGCGGGCAGCTGATCATTTCAACGATGAGCGATTATGAATCTCAGTAAAGCTGTTGTCCTGTGCATCTTATTTGTTACCAGCGCCGTTGGATACGCGGCGGAGGTGCGCGACGTTCGCTTCTGGCGGGCGCCGGACCACAGCCGGGTGGTCTTCGATCTCAGCAGTCCGGTATCCCACGAAGTCATCTCCCTCAGTAATCCCGACCGCCTGGTGGTGGATATTGCAGATGCTCGCTTGACTGCAGACGCGGTCAATCTCGATTTTGGCGACAGCCCCATCGACCGGCTGCGCTACGCGGCGAAACCCGATGGCAAATTGCGTGTTGTCTTCGACCTTAAATCCGGGGTGAAGGCGCGTAGCTTTCTGCTGGCGGCACATCAGGGCCAGCACGACCGGCTGGTTGTCGATTTCCTCGATGAGGGCGAAAAATCAGTACCGCGGGTGGTGAAAAGTGTCAGTCAGAGCGCGCAGCGCGACGTGGTGATAGCCATTGATGCCGGCCACGGCGGCGAGGACCCCGGTGCGATTGGCCCCGGTCGTGCTCGGGAAAAAGACGTAGTATTTGAGATTGCCAGGCGCCTGCAGAAAAAGTTTGAGAGTAAAAGCGGCTACCGGGTCACGATGATCCGCGATGGTGATTACTACGTTGGCCTGGCCAAACGGCGTGATCTCGCCCGCAAGGCGCAGGCGGATTTCTTTGTATCGATCCACGCGGATGCCTTCACCGACTCCCGGGCCAATGGCAGCTCGGTGTATGCCCTGTCGAAACGCGGCGCAACTAGCGCCACCGCGCGGATTTTGGCGCAACGGGAGAACCAGGCTGACTTGGTGGGGGGCGTCAGTCTCTCTGATCGTGATCAGGTGCTGGCCGGTGTGCTCACCGACTTGTCGATGACGGCGACACTCGATGCGAGCTTGAATGTCGGTGGCCAGATACTGGGCGAGATGGGCAAGGTGTCCCGGCTGCACAGTCGGCGGGTTGAACAGGCCGGGTTCGCGGTGCTGAAGTCGCCGGATATTCCCTCTCTGCTGGTTGAAACCGGGTTTATTTCTAATCCGGGCGAGGCCAAAAAACTGCGCACTTCCCATTACCAAAATCAGATTGCCCAGGCAATTTACGAGGGTATTGACCGTTATTTTCGCGAGAGCCCGCCACCAGATACCTATTTTGCGGCCCTAAAGCGGGGCGATGTCGATACATCGCGCGGCGGCAACCAGACGTATGTGATTGCGCGAGGGGATACCTTGTCAGGTATTGCCGCGCGCTATAAGGTCTCGGTCAAGGAATTACAGCGCCATAACAGCTTACCGAACAGCGAAATCCGCATCGGCCAAAAAATCCAGATACCCGCATCCTGATGACAAAAATCCATTTACTTGATCCCCGCCTGGCCAACCAGATAGCGGCGGGCGAGGTTGTCGAACGCCCCGCCTCCGTTGTGAAAGAGTTGGTGGAAAACAGTCTGGACTCCGGCGCCCGGCGTATCGACCTGGAAGTAGAGGACGGTGGCGTAAAGCTTATTCGCGTGCGTGATGACGGGGAAGGCATTGCCAAGGACGATCTGCCTCTGGCGCTAAGTCGCCACGCCACCAGCAAGATCACCGCGCTGCAAGACCTGGAGGCGGTTGCCAGCCTCGGCTTTCGCGGTGAGGCTCTGGCCAGTATCAGCTCGGTTTCGCGGTTGTGCCTTAACAGCGCTCAGGAAAATGCCGAGTCCGGCTGGTCGGCGCGCTCCGAAGGTCGGGATATGAGCGCGGTACTGGAGCCCATCGCCCACCCTCGTGGAACTACGGTGGAAGTGCGCGACCTATTTTTTAATACCCCCGCGCGACGCAAATTTTTACGCACTGAAAAAACCGAATTCTCTCACCTGGAAGAGGTCGTCAAACGACAGGCGCTAGGACGTTACGATGTGGGGTTTTCACTGCGTCACAACGGCCGGGCTATTCACAGTCTCAAGCCGGCGACCAGTCAGCTAGAGCAGGAGCGACGCCTGGCTGCGGTTTGCGGTCCGGCGTTTATGGAAAACGCGCTGTTTATTGACCGGTCGGCGGTGGGGCTGCGGTTGTGGGGTTGGGTAGCCTTGCCGAGTTTTTCCCGCAGCCAGGCGGATTTACAGCACTTTTATGTAAACGGCCGCTATGTTCGCGACCGCCTGGTGGCCCACGCGGTTCGCCAAGCCTACCGGGATGTTTTGTATCACGGCCGCCACCCGGCATTTGTGCTGTATTTGGCGTTGGACCCGGCGTCGGTGGATGTGAATGTGCATCCCACCAAACAGGAGGTGCGCTTCCGCGATGGCCGCACCGTTCACGATTTTATCTTTCGCACCCTGCATCAGGCGCTAGCGGATGTGCGCCCGGCGACCCAGGGCAATACTGCCAGCCTTGCCGAATCAACGGCTGCGGCTGAGTCGCTGGCGGATATGCCCAGGGAGCAGGCGGTAATGTCACTGCAGCAGCCAAGTGGCTTGTCTACTGCCTTTGCACCGGAGTCTTCACCAAATAATGCCTTTGATCGTCCATCGGGTGCCGGCTACGGTGCCTATCGTGGTGGGGCAGTGCCGGGAGGTGTGGCAGATCAGCGCCCTGCCTACCAGCGTTTGCAGCAAACCGCAGACTCGCCGGAAACAGAAGAGGTCCCGCCGCTGGGCTACGCGCTGGCGCAGTTAAAAGGGGTGTATATTCTGGCGGAAAACGCCGCCGGCATGGTGTTGGTGGATATGCACGCCGCCCATGAGCGCATTACCTATGAGCGTATGAAGCGCGCTCGGGAAGGTGAAGGGCTGCGCAGTCAGCCATTGCTGGTGCCGCAAAGCCTGGCAGTGAGTGAGCGCGAGGCGGCTTGCGCTGATCAGTACGGGGCGGTGTTCGCAGAACTGGGTATGCGTGTAGAACGTGCCTCCGAGGAGTCGATCATCGTTCGCGAGTTGCCGGTGATACTGGCGGATAGCCCGGTGGAGCAATTGGTGCGGGATGTATTGGCAGATCTGCTGGAATACGGCAGCAGTGACCGGATTCTGGCGCACATCAACGAAATTCTCTCCACCATGGCCTGTCACGGTTCGGTGCGGGCGAATCGGCGGCTGACGATACCAGAAATGAACGCGCTGCTGCGGGATATGGAAGCCACTGAGCGCAGTGGCCAGTGTAATCACGGCAGGCCTACCTGGGTTCAGGTGGGGATGGCTGAACTGGATAAATGGTTTCTGCGTGGTCGTTGAGTCATCTGCGCAGGGAAAGTTGCCGCCTGCGATATTGCTTATGGGGCCGACGGCCTCGGGCAAAACGGATCTGGCTATTGCACTGAGCCAGGTGCTGCCCTGCGATCTGATCAGCGTGGATTCGGCTCTGGTCTACCGCGGACTGGATATCGGCAGTGCAAAACCCGACTCCGCCACACTTGCTCACTATCCCCATGCGCTGGTCGATATCTGCGATCCGACCGAGGTCTATACCGCGGCGGATTTTCGTCGCGACGCTCTGGCGGCAATGCGCAGTAGCAGCGAGAGAGGGCGGATTCCCGTGCTGGTTGGTGGCACGATGATGTATTTCAAGGCCCTGCTTGAGGGCCTGGCGGACATGCCCGCGGCTGACCCGGCGGTGCGCGCCGACATCGAGGCCCTGGCCGCGGAGCAGGGCTGGCCAGCGGTTCACCGGGAGCTGGATCGGGTCGACCCCGAGATGGCTGCGCAGATTCACCCCAATCACTCTCAGCGTCTGAGTCGGGCGCTGGAGGTTTACCGGGTAAGTGGTGTGCCGATGTCGGTATTGCGCCAGCGCCAGCAACAAGCAGTGTTGCCTTACCAGGTGCTTCAATTTGCCATTGCTCCTGTTGAGCGTGAGGAGTTGCATCGACGCATCGAAATCCGCCTGCGGCATATGTTTGATAATGGTTTTGTCGACGAAGTACGGAACTTACTGGCCAGGGGTGATCTTAATGAAGACCTGCCGGCAATTCGCGCAGTCGGGTATCGTCAGGTTTGGCAGTACCTGCACGGCGAATTCGATCTCGACACGGCGTTTGAAAAGGCGTTGATCGCGAGCCGGCAATTGGCCAAGCGGCAGATGACCTGGCTTCGAAGCTGGCCCGATGTTTGCTGGTTAAATACTGTCACTGGGGACACAGAGCAACAAAAAACCATAATCTCGCGAAATATCGCGTTGATTCGAGAACAGCTTGACCGGCATCTGGGGCCTGTTAACAAACCTTAGTATTTTCGACAATGCTTTCTCTACTTGACTTGGGCTATAATGCTCGTTACCCGGTCGCTTTTGAGTCGAATTTGCCAAGTCCGTATTGTTTGGAAAGGCGAAAATATCGATTTAGAACAAAAACTTGCTATCTTACTTTTATCGAATGCCCGATTTGGGCTTATAAGGAGGCTACACCATGTCAAAAGGGCACAGCTTACAAGACCCTTATTTGAATATTCTTCGCAAGGAGCGTATTCCTGTATCAATTTATCTGGTTAACGGCATCAAGCTGCAGGGCCAGATAGAGTCTTTTGACCAGTTTGTTGTATTGCTGAAAAATACAGTAAGCCAGATGGTTTACAAGCACGCCATTTCAACAGTTGTACCATCCCGCGTTGTGCGTTTGCCGATGGCTCATCCGCCAGAAGATGACGAGCAGGCAGACAGCTAATCATCGGGTAAAATAACCCTATTTCTTCAATCCTGAGGTTCGTCGTTGTTATTTGAAAGACCTGATTCCGGAGAGCGCGCAGTACTTGTTCATCTGGAGTTTACCGGCGATGACGAGCGTGAGGACGCCGATGAGTTTGTGCAGTTGGTTACCTCCGCCGGAGGTAACCCTGTCGCGTTCGTCACTGGTAGCCGCAAGCACCCCGATGCTCGCCTGTTTGTCGGTAGTGGCAAGCTGGAAGAAATTCGCGCCGCCCTGGCCGCCAATGACGGTGAGCTGGTGCTGTTTAATCACGCCCTTTCGCCAAGCCAGGAACGCAACATAGAAAGGGAGTTGCAGTGCCGGGTGCTGGATCGCACCGGACTGATTCTCGATATCTTTGCGCAACGCGCCCGTACCCACGAAGGTAAGTTGCAGGTTGAGTTGGCTCAGCTCCAGCATATGTCGACTCGGCTGATACGCGGTTGGACGCACCTTGAGCGGCAGAAAGGCGGTATCGGCCTGCGTGGTCCGGGTGAGTCTCAGCTGGAGACGGACCGGCGGCTGTTGCGGGCGCGGATCAAAAGTATTCAGGCTCGCCTAACCAAGGTGCGCAGCCAGCGAGAGCAAGTACGACGCGCGCGCGTTCGCGCGGAAATTCCGGCGGTGTCGCTGGTCGGCTATACCAATGCCGGCAAATCCACCTTATTCAATGCCATCACAACCTCGGCGGTATATGCCGCGGATCAGCTGTTTGCCACGCTGGATCCCACCCTGCGCCGGATTCCGGTCAAGGATGTGGGAGAGGTCGTGTTGGCTGATACAGTGGGGTTTATCCGCCATCTTCCTCACCGGCTGGTCGAGGCTTTTCGAGCAACTCTCGAAGAGGCGCGGCAGGCCAATCTGTTGATTCACGTCATCGATGCCGCCAGTCAGGAGCGGGAAGACAATGTGATTCAGGTAAAAGAAGTCCTGCAGGAGATTGGCGCGGGTGATGTGCCGGTACTGGAAGTCTATAACAAGACCGATCTATTGGGCCTGGAGCCGCGTATAGATCGGGACGAACTGGGGCAGCCGCTGCGAGTGTGGTTGTCTGCGCGTCGTGAGCAGGGGCTTGAGTTGTTGCTTCAGGCCTTGACGGAAATTCTCGCAGGGGACGTCACCGAGACCGAGGTCGTACTTGACGCAAGTCAGGGGCGATTGCGGGCGCGGCTTTACGGCCTGAATGCGGTGGTATCAGAATCTCTTGATGAACAGGGTGGGATGCACCTGCAACTGCGTCTGCCGGTAGTGGATTGGCGGCGCTTTTTGGCGGCGGAATCGCTGACAGAAGACGCGTTGGGTTGCCGCCGCTGAGCATTACACAGTGGTCATTAGCACCCCTGCCGAAATCTGCTAGACTGCCGAGCTGATTTGAATAGGACATTAATGCGGTGCCATAGCCGCAACGAAACGGGAGAAAGTTATGGCCTGGAATGAGCCGGGTGGTGGTAAAGATAACGACCCCTGGGGTGGCAAGAATCAGGGGCCGCCGGATTTGGATGAGGCCCTGAAAAAGCTGCAGGACAAGCTCAACGGTATTTTTGGTGGTGGCAAAAGCGGTGGCGCATCAGGCGGGAATGGCGGAGCACATCTGAGCTCCGGTGCTCTGGCAATGCTGCTTGTACTCGCTGTGGTGGTCTGGGGGCTTTTCGGCTTTTACCAGGTGGATCAGCAGGAGCGCGCGGTCGTGCTGCGTCTTGGCGTCTACCACGGCACGGTGATGCCGGGTCTGCGCTGGAACCCGCCCCTGGTTGACGAGGTCAGCATCGTCAATGTAACCAAGGTGCGTACTGTTGCCAGTCGCGGTCAGATGTTGACCGAAGATGAAAACATCGTTGATATTGCGCTTTCGGTGCAATATACCGTTGCCAATCCCGCGGACTTTCTGTTGAAGGTCAAGAGCCCTGAGCTGAGCCTGGAACACGCGCTGGAAAGTGCGCTGCGGCATGTTGTCGGCAGCTCGAAAATGGATCAGGTGATCACCGAAGGCCGTGAGCAGATTGCGGTGGATACCCAGCAGCGTCTGCAAACCTATCTCGATACCTATCAAAGCGGTATCCAGGTGGCGAAGGTCAACATTGAAGATGCTCAGGCACCTTCACAGGTGCAGGACGCCTTTGACGACGTTACCCGCGCGAAAGAAGACCGCGAGCGTTTGAAGAATGAGGCGGAAGCCTATGCCAATGGCATTATTCCCGAAGCTCGGGGTGCGGCACAACGCCAGCTGGAAGAAGCTCAGGCTTATAAAGAGCAGGTGATTGCCAAGGCAGAGGGTGAGGCCCAGCGCTTTACACAACTGCTGACCGAGTACAAGAAAGCGCCCAAGGTTACCCGCGAGCGTCTGTATATCGATGCTCTTGAAGGCCTTTACCAGGACACGACCAAGGTCATGGTCGATGTTGAAGGTGGCAATAATATGCTGTACCTGCCGCTGGACAAGCTGATGGAGAACCGGCCAGCCAACCGCAATTCATCTAGCCCGGAAGTGGATATTCGCGAACTTACCGACCGCGTGATTGAACAGTTGCGCCGGGATAGCCAGACCAGTCGTCGGGAGGGGCGTTAATCATGACAAATCGTAGCTTTACAGTATTGATCGTCCTTATGGGCGCCATCGTCCTGGCGTTTAACACCCTGTTCATTGTTCGCGAGACTGAGCGGGCGGTGCTGCTCAAGTTTGGTGAAGTGGTCAACCCGGATGTCTCAACCGGCCTTCACATGAAGGTGCCGTTTGTGCATATGGTGCGCAAGTTCGAGCGGCGCATTCTGACCTTGGACGCGCCCACGCAGCGCTTCCTGACCATTGAGAAAAAGCCGCTGGATGTGGATTTCTACGCCAAGTGGCGGGTGAGCGATACCCAGAAGTACTATACCGCGACCAACGGCGAAGAAATTCGTGCAGAGGGCTTGCTGGCACAGCGTATCAATACCGGCCTGCGGAACAAGTTCGGTGAGCGCACCTTCCACGAAGTGGTATCGGGTGAGCGGGATTTGTTGATGACCGACCTGACCCGGGACCTGAATTCGATTACCGAGGATGAATTCGGCATCGAGTTGGTGGATGTGCGGGTTAAGCGTATTGATCTGCCGGCGCAGGTGAGTCAGTCGGTATTTGATCGGATGAAGTCCGAGCGTGAGCGTGAGGCCCGCGAGCACCGTTCTACAGGGCGCGAACTGGCGGAAAAAATCCGTGCAACGGCTGATCGTCAGCGCACTGTCATCGCGGCGAATGCCTATCGCGACGCCGAAGTGATTCGCGGTGAGGGCGACGCCGAAGCGGCTCAGGTTTACGCGTCTGCCTATAACGCCGATCCTGAGTTCTATGCGTTTGTGCGTAGTCTGAGTGCCTACAAATCGTCGTTCTCTGAGCAGGGGGATTTGCTGCTGCTGGACAGCGAGAGCGAGTTCTTCCGCTACCTGAAGCAGGGCGGCAGCAAGTAGTTCGGCCCGGTGGCGGCGCCGTTGCCACCGGTTGACCGATAACGGCCCCTGAAGCGGGCTGTTGTCGATCTTTTTATGGTAGAATACGCAAAATCCGGGCCGGTCATATTTACGGCGCGGATTTTTTTGTTTTGGCGGATAGCGAAATGTGGACTGAATTGGCGGTGGCGCTGAGCCTGGTGCTGATCATTGAGGGAATATTGCCATTTTTGAACCCCTCACTGTGGCGGCTACTGGCCTATCGCATGGCAGATATGGAAAATCGCGCTATTCGCCTTGGCGGACTCGCCAGCATGGTGTTGGGGCTGATATTGCTCACGCTATCGCATTGAGTATCAAGGTATTCGCAAATAGTCTGAACGCGCAACTGCGCGCAAGAGATAGGCTCGGTTTATGACGTCGGTTGATCGCTGGATGCTCCCTGATGGAGTGGAAGAATTGCTGCCTGCCCAGGCCGAGCAGGTCGAGGGCTTGCGTCGATCGCTTCTGGATTTGTTCCAGCGCTGGGGTTACGAGTTAATCATGCCGCCGGTGATTGAGTTCACCGAATCCCTATTGGTGGGGCTGGGCAGCGATATCGACCTGCTGACATTTCGCGTTACTGATCAGTTAACCGGCCGTTTGATGGGCTTGCGGGCCGATATCACGCCCCAGGCGGCGCGCATCGACGCGCACAGCCTTAACCGGGAAGGCCCGGTGAGATTGTGTTACGCGGGCAGTGTATTGCATACCCGGCCGAAAAAGCCCTTGGGGTCACGTTGCCCGATTCAACTGGGCGCTGAAATTTACGGCGATAACAGTGCCGCCAGTGATCTGGAAATCATCTGCTTGATGCTGGAAACCCTTCGCACCGCCGGTGTGAAAGGCCTGACCCTCGACGTAGGCCACGTGGCAATTTATAAGGCCGTCGTTGCTGCTGCGGGGCTCGACGCAGAGCAGGAAAAGGCCTACTTCGATATTATTCAGCGCAAAGCCAGTGCCGAGCTCGACGCCTTTCTTGGAGAGCTGTCCCTCAGTGAGCGTGTGCGCACACAGTTACTTGCGTTAAAAGAGTTGCACGGCGGTGCCGAGGTGCTGGCTGAGGGCAAAGCCCTGTTTGCGGATATTCCCGAAGCGCTTGAGGCGATTGATTACCTGATTTCTCTGGGCGAAGCGCTTGCGGTGCGGATGCCCGACTTGAAATTTTATTATGATTTGGCGGAGCTGCGGGGCTTCCACTATCACACCGGCCTGGTGTTCTCGGCGCTGGTCAGCGAACACGGCCAAGCCCTTGCTGAGGGCGGTCGCTATGATGATATCGGTGAAGTCTTTGGTCGCGCGCGACCCGCTACCGGCTTTAGTGTTGATCTTAAATCACTGTTGAGACTCCTGCCCGCAGCGCCGGCGGCAACGGGCATTTTCGTGTCCTTTGATAATGTTGATGGGCAGTGGCAGAAAATACAGGCCCTGCGTGATGCGGGCGAGCGGGTAGTGTGCGGACTTCCCGGTCAGGCCGGTGATGACAGTTGTGATCGCGTACTTTCTTTGCAGGACGGTGACTGGCAGGTCAGCGCCCTGAATTCGTAATTCCATTTTACTCCATACGGTTAGAAGCAATGAGCAAGAATGTTGTAGTACTGGGCACCCAGTGGGGTGACGAGGGCAAGGGCAAGATCGTCGATCTGCTTACCGATCAAGCCAACGCCGTCGCCCGGTTTCAGGGTGGTCACAATGCGGGCCACACTCTGGTTATCGGCGGTGAAAAAACCGTTTTGCACCTCATTCCATCAGGTATTTTGCGTGACGGCGTAACCTGCCTGATCGGTAACGGCGTAGTGCTGGCACCAGACGCTCTGCTCAAGGAAATGGGTGAGTTGGAAGCCAAAG